>CACZKQ010000040.1 GCA_902781765.1 uncultured Elusimicrobium sp.
CGGCGAAAACGGAAACGGAATCATGTGGAGATGGATATACTGGCAGTAAGACGCGTACAGAAGTTTGTGATGAGGAAACTGGGCGGTGGACGTTTGATGAAGCGGAGTATGATACGATTGGTTGTACTTTAACGTGTGATTTGTCTAAGGTGTGGAGTGCTAAGGAGCGGTGTGAAGACCCTCATGTTACTTCTATGGGATTTTATGAAGTGCCGGGGGAAGGATTTATTGATGTTAGTTACACTACGCCGGGTACGTGGAATATGGAGAAGTGCGATTGTGATTGCCCTCCTGAATATTATTTAGGTCCTGATGGCAATTGTATCCGTTCTTGTGAATACGGTGACACGCAAGATGTAGATATGCTTATAGAAAATTGTGTAGATATGAACGGAGATGGTTTCCCATATGTGGCCGGAACATGGAATTCGGATGGATGTTCTTGTTCCTGCCCGCAAGGAAGCCGCAAAACTAATGATGGAAGATGTATCATGGAATGTCATCGTCAAATTCAAGAATTTGAACAAATTATTGAAGACTGTGAACGTCCAAGAGATGGAACTGGAACTTTTGTTGGGTATGATTCTCGTGGGAATGCTCACTATAATGATGCAAATGGTACTTGGAATGAACAAACTTGTTCGTGTGATTGTCCTCAGCCATTGAACGGCAGTTCCAAGGTCTATTACAAACAAGGAGAGCAGTGTTTTTGGAAATGCAATTCAAACTATGATGAGGCCAGAACAATTTGTGAAACTGGGTCTAATTGGCATAAGAAGATAGGTGATGCTGCAAGAGGATTTTTTAATGAGGTGGAATGTCACTGTGAATGTTCTAGAGGAGCGGTTAGCCGGCCTGCGAAAAAAGATTCTTACGGTGGTTGTTATTATATGAAGTGTAGTGACTATTCCTCTGCTCAGATTGAAAAAAATAAAGCGCGTTGTACAGGCTCTGATTGGATACCACGTTATCCTAATGCCAATTGGGCATCGGGGACCTATGGGCCAAGCCACAATGGCCCGGGTGGATATATAATTGGACGTTGGATTGAAGAAGAGTGTTGGTGTTCCTGTCCTAAAGGTTCCTATAAAGAATCGTCATCTGGCCGTTGTAAACCTGGGAAGAATAAGTCTTATTCCGATATTGATTTTGATAGCTATTGGGGAGATATGGATGATTTTGAGAGAGAAGACGACCAATATTATATACTGGAATTTGAGTGGGATAATGATGGCGGCGATTATGACGGTTATGATTATGGTGATTTTGATTATGGATGGGATTAAGTAAACTAGGGGCCGCTTTTGAAGGCGGCCCTGCTTTTATCCTAAAAGCTCCGATTTCGCGATCGGGGCTTTTTTTCTAAAGGGTTTGGTCGCGTGCAAAATAATTTGCGTGTTCTACCGTTTTGGATATTCAAATTAGTATAATAAAAAGATGAGTATTTCCCCTATATTGGAAGTCCGCGATTTGGAAATTTCCTTCCACGCACAAAAACGCAGTATGCCTGTACTGCGTGGGCTTTCCTATTCGCTCTCCAAGGGCCGTGTCCTGGCGGTAGTGGGGGAATCAGGCAGTGGGAAAACCATTCAGGCACTTAGTTTGCTTTCTTTGCTGCCACCTGCGGCCCGGGTAACGGGTGGGGAAATCCTTTATAACGCTCAAAATATACTCGCGTTATCACCCGCGCAGCTACGGCATATCCGGGGAGAAAAAATCGCTATGATTTTTCAAGACCCGTCGGCTAGCTTAAACCCTGTCTTAACGATTGGCGAACAACTGGTGGAAACCTTACGTACACATCAAAAAATTTCTAAAAAAGAAGCTACGTTGCAAGCGGTTAAATTACTGGAAAAAGTAGGAATTGCCGAACCGGAAAAACGTCTTAAAGAATATCCGTTTCAATTTTCGGGCGGGATGTGTCAGCGCGTGATGATAGCTATAGCCCTTTCCCTAAAACCGGATATTTTAATTGCAGATGAACCGACTACGGCCTTGGACGTAACCATTCAGGCGCAAATTTTACGGCTTATCAAAGCCCTGCAACAGCAAACCGGTATGTCGGTTATTTTTATTACGCACAACCTGGCCTTGGCAAGTGAAATTGCAGATGAAGTGCTTGTGTTATATGCCGGACGTTGCATGGAACAAGCCCCGGTGAAGGACTTATTTTCACACCCGTTGCACCCCTATACGAAAGGATTATTAAGCTCGTTAGTTTCCGTCCACAAAAAAACGGAAAAATTAGCCGCTATTGCCGGCAATCCCCCGGTAGCCGGGGAAGAATTTGCCGGTTGTCCGTTTGCGCCGCGTTGCCCAAGCGTAATGGAGAAATGCCGTTGTCAGCTACCGCCCTTATTTGAAAAGGAAAACCGGCGGGTACGTTGCTGGTTGGAGGAAACAATATGAGCGCGCTGATTGAAATTTCTCATTTAGATAAAACTTACGTTCGTAAACCTTGGTTGTGGGGAAAACCGGTGTGTCATTCCGTTTTGAAAGACATCAATTTAACATTACTTGAAAATCAGGTCTTAGGGTTGGTTGGGGAGTCCGGCTGCGGTAAAAGTACGCTTTGCAAAGTGCTACTTGGCATTGAAGATATTACGGCCGGAACAGTAAAAATAAACGGTCAAAATATTGGTACGCTTTCTCGGGCCGCTTGGAAACCGCTTCGCCGTCAAATGCAAGTGGTGTATCAGGACCCTTACGCCAGTTTAGATCCCCGTATGAACGTGCGCCAACTAGTAAGCGAGCCGTTGGATATACATGGGTTATATACGGATAGAAAAAAACGTGAATCCTTTTTGAAAGAACTGCTCCAATCGGTGGGGCTTTCGGCCGCTTATTTAGACCGCTATCCGCACGAATTTTCAGGCGGCCAACGTCAGCGTGTTGCGATTGCGCGTGCGTTGGCGCTAGACCCGCAGATCTTGATTGCGGATGAACCGGTATCTGCACTGGATGTATCGGTGCAAGCTCAAATTTTGAATTTGTTAAAAGAAATTAAACAAAAGCGAAAATTGTCCGTCTTATTCGTCACGCACGATTTTGCCGTTGCGCGTTTTTTGTGTGACGAAATTGCCGTTATGTATCAAGGAAAAATTGTAGAACGAGCTCCGGCCGAAGCATTGTTTTCTCATCCAACTCATTCTTATACGCGCCGGCTACTTGCCGCCGTCCCAACGGTAAAAGAGGATTGGACGGCAAAAAACAATTCCAAACCGGGAGAATCCATATGATAATACTCAATCAAAAACGAATGTTAGATACTTTTTTGCAGTTAGTGCAAATAGATAGTGAATCCGGCAATGAAAAACAGATGCAAGATTTAATAGTCCGTCTGTTGCAAGAAATCGGGGTACGCGTTTACGTGGACCATGCCGGTAAAGTAGCCGCTACAAATGCCCAAGGAAATGTGATTGGTTTTTTACCGGGTACCTATAAAAGCAGTCCGTTTGTGCTCGTCTCGCATTTGGATACGGTTTCCCCGGGGAAAAACATTTTCCCGGTTGTTAAAAAAGATTGCGTTACTTCTGACGGTACAACGATATTAGGTGGTGACGATAAAGCCGGTATTGCGCTAATCTTGGAAATTTTGCGGACCTTGCAAGAACAAAAGCTCCCTCATCCGCCTATTGAGGTTATTTTTACACTCAGCGAAGAATGTGGTATGACGGGAAGTAAGAATTTAGCATACGCTAAAATTAAAGGGCGTGAAGGCCTGGTTTTAGATAACGAAGAACTGTGTGATTTGCTTGTGCAAGGCCCGGCCGCCGATACATTGGAAGTGTGGGTAAAGGGACTTTCCGCCCATGCCGGCGTTTGCCCGGAAAAAGGGATTTCGGCGGTAGAAGTAGCGGCGTATGCACTTAGCCAAATGAAGTTGGGGCGCGTAGATAAAGATACGGTAACCAATTTTGCGGTTGTTCAAGGCGGTAAGGCTATCAACGTTGTTACAGATGCGGTGTATTTAAAGGCGGATGCACGCAGCTTAAAAGAAGAAAAATTGGAAAAACAATTGGCGCATATCCGTGCTTGTTTTGATAAAGCCGTTAAAAAATATACCAAAAAAATTGACGGAAAAATTTGTAAGCCTTCTGTCAAAATGAAAGTTTCCAAAAGATACAGTTCCGTCCACGTGCCTAAAAATCATCCCATTGTCAAAGCCGTGTTGAAAGCCGCTCAAAAACAAGGGATTACCATGCATGCAGTTGCTTCGGGCGGCGGATGTGATGGGAATGTGCTTTCCGGGCATGGGTTTACACTACCCAATTTAGGGGTGGGGGTACGCGGTTGTCATACCGTTCATGAAAAATTAGTTTTAAAAGAATTTTATGCGGCTTTTTACATTGTGCTAGAAACTATTTTGTCGTATAAAAAATAAACAGGAGTTTTATGCTTCGCTATATTTTAAGAAGACTTCTTTTACTGCCTTTGGTGGTGTTGGGTGTTACGTTTTTGCTCTTTTTACTAACGCAACGGCTCAGCCCGGAAATGCGCGCTTCGTTGTATGTAAAAGATGCGCGGCAAATGGGGGCGTTGGAAGAAGTTATCCGGGAATATGGCTTGCGCGACCCGGTGCTTAAACAATACGGCCGCTGGATGGGAAACGTGTTGAAAGGCGATTTGGGATATAGCCCCAGTGCCAATATGCCGGTGGCGCTGGCTATAAAAGAGTATTTGCCCGCGACGATACAATTAGCGGTTGTTACGATGATTTTGGTGGTATTTTTCGGCGTTTGGTTTGGGGCTTCGTCGGCGGTGCATAAAAACAAATGGCAAGATGTGCTGGCGCGGTTTGTCAGCGTGGGCGGTTTTTCATTGCCGATTTTTGTGCTGGGGCTGTTGCTACTGATGGTGTTTTACGGCAAACTCGGCTGGTTTGCTCCGGGGGGGTATTCGTTCCAAACAGATTTAATTATTCACGGCGCGAATTTCAAAACGTATACCGGGTTTTTGCTGATTGATTCCCTGCTTAACGGCAACCTGCGCGTTTTTGCCGATGTGCTTTCGCACTTAGTGTTGCCGGCCGTAACGCTTTGTATCGGTTCGTTTGCGCTGATGGTGCGCGTGATGCGCTCGAGTATGCTGGAAGAATTAAATAAAGAATATGTCCGCGCGGCGCGCGCAAAAGGCCTTTCCGAAACTACCGTTATTTATAAGCATGCCGGGAAAAATGCCATTATCCCGGTCATTACGCTGGCGAGTATTCAATTTATCCGCTTGTTGGGCGGAACGGTAATTGTGGAAACGATTTTTGATTATCCGGGTATCGGGCGGTTTGGCGTGCTGGCCGCACAGCAATTAGATATTGCCGGCATTTTGGGATTCTCGCTGATGGTGGCGGTACTTTTTGTGGTGGGAAATTTATTTTCCGACATTTTATATACGGCGGTAGACCCGCGCATTCGCTTGGAGTAATATGTTAAGTAACCGTATTTTCAAACGCATTTACACGCATAAAACCTCGCTTTTCGGCTTGGTGTTGGTGGCTTGTTTTGTGCTGCTAGCGCTCTTTGCCCCGTGGATTGCTCCGGCGGAAAATCCGCACAATCCGTACCAAATGCCGCAAGCCGGGTATGCCATTACGCCGCAAGCTCCTTCGGCCCAGCATTGGTTCGGCACGACCGAACAGCAGTACGATTTATTTTACGGCATTGTATGGGGCGCACGGCTGGCGTTTGTGGTGGGCGTAACGGTAACGGCGATTGCGTTTTTGATTGGGCTGTTTGTCGGCGGAATGGCGGCCTATTTCGGCGGCAAGGTGGACGAAATTTTAATGCGGCTAACCGACATTGTGTTTGCCGTTCCTTCGCTAGTCCTAGCGATGGTAATTGCCGCTATGTTGGGGCCGGATATTAAAAATATGATGATTGCGTTAACCGCCGTTGCGTGGCCTTCGTACGCGCGGCTTATACGCGGCGATATTTTATCGGTCAAGCGGCGCGATTATGTAACGGCTGCGCGGACACTCGGTGCGCGCGGACCGCGCATTTTGCTTCGCCACATTTTACCTAATTCCATTTATCCTTCGGTAGTGGTAGCAAGTTTGGATATCGGTTACATTGTGCTGACGGCGTCTTCGCTTTCCTTTTTGGGATTAGGCGCACAGCCGGGAACTGCCGATTGGGGACAGTTAATTGCCATGGCGCGTAACTGGGTGTTGGGCACGGCCCAAAATCCGTTTGCCTATTGGTATACGGTCGCCGTACCGGGGGGAGCCATTTTCCTCTTTGTACTTGGCTGGAATTTGCTGGGAGATGCGTTTCGCGATATTTTAGACCCCAGACAGGCTTAAATTTTACTACAATATAAAAAGACCCTATAAAAGAGGTGCTATTATGATTCGCCGTAAAGATTTGTATACTTCACTTGCAGACAGTGCGTTCCGTTTCCCGGATAAAGTAGCGTTAGTAGAAGCCGGAACCGGAAAGAAAGTTTCGTATCATGAACTTTTAATTCAGGTAGACCGTGCCGCGGATATGTTTTTTGAACACGGTATCCGCAAAGGCGACCGCGTGGGGATTGTACTTCGCAACTCCATCGATACGGTGGTGGCGAACTATGGGCTTTATAAATTAGGCGCGGTAAGTATTCCGATAAACTTCATGGTTACCAAACAAGAAGAAATTCAATACATTTTAAATAACGCCCAAGCCAAGGCGGTGGTAACGCAGGCGGAATTTATCCGCCATTACGTCAAAGCCCATCCGTCTACGCCCAGTGTGCAGGTTATTTTTACGACGGACGAAGTGCCTTCTTCTGCGGCGGATTGTCCGGTAGTTAAAAAATTCTGGGAAGAAATTGAAAAATCCACCTACCATGATGAAACGGCTTCGCCGCAAGCGGGATTAGACGATTTGGCCTTTATCCTTTATACGTCCGGCACAACCGGGCTTCCCAAAGGAGCCATGATTTCGCACGGCAATTTGGCCTCTAACGTTATTTCTTGCGCGCAAATTTTTAAAATTAACGATGATGATGTCTTCTTGTGCTTACTGCCGATGTTCCACTCGTTTGCATGGACCACGTGCGTAGTGATTCCGCTTTACCTTAATTTAAAAGTGGTCATTGTCGCCAACGTCATGCCGGCTAGCAAGTGGTTAGGAGCCATGGGCACCGAAAGCGTTACGCTGATTTTAGCCGTTCCGCAAATTTACGCGGTACTTTCCAAAGAAGCCAAAGGGCTCAAGCAATTATACCTGCGCTTCTGGCCGTTTAAGTCGGTACGGTTTGCCGTATCGGGTGCGGCTCCTTTAACGCAGGAAATTAAAGACCGCTTTGAAGAAAAAATCGGTGTGCCGATATTGGAAGGGTACGGACTTACCGAAACAAGCCCGGTGGTCAGCGTCAATACCGAAGAATTGCAAAAGATTAAATCGGTAGGGCCGGCCTTGCCTGCGGTCAGCACGATTGTTTTAGACGACGAAGGACACGAAGTGCCGCGCAATCACGAGGGTGAGCTATGCGTCAAAGGGCCTAACGTGTTTCGCGGTTATTGGGGCAACGAAAAAGCTTCCAAAGAGGCATTCACCGAGGATGGCTGGTTCAAAACCGGCGATATTGTGGAAATTGATGACGACGGATTTATTTTCATTAAAGACCGCAAGAAAGACATGATTATCATTAAAGGGCTTAAAGTGTTCTCCGCGCAAGTGGAAGCCACGATTTGCGAATATCCGGCTATTGAAGAATGTGCCATTATCGGCGTGCCGGACGGGCGCGGCGGCGAATTTATTAAACTGTATGCCGTTAAAAAAGAGGGCGTGGAACTCAACGAAAAAGACTTTCGCATGTTCCTTAAAACGCACTTGGATAACTACAAACGCCCGCGCGATTTTGAGTTTGTGGAGTCACTGCCGAAAAATGCGCTTCGCAAAGTGTTAAAACGCGAACTTCGCAAAGATGCCGTTGCCAAATTAGCGGCCCGCACCGCTGCCGCCGGACCTGCGGCGGAGGAAGGCCTTGAATAATCTGGCGCAACTGCTAAAAGATACCATTCCCCAAGGATATTATGTGGGGGGGATTGTCCGCAGCAGTTTGCTAAAACGCTTTTCTACCGACATTGATATTGCTTTGCCGCCGCAAGATGTAAAAGCGGCGGCGTATGCGCTTGCCAAAAAACTAAAAGCGGCTGTCTTTGAAATGGACCCGGAACTGGGTGTTTGGCGGCTGGTTACGCACCAAGATAATATCCAACTGGACTTAACCGCCTACCAAGGCAAAGACCTAAAGGCCGACCTCTTACGGCGCGATTTTGCGTTTAATGCGCTGGCATACCCGGTAGCATCGTTGCCGGAAATTGTCATTGAAAAGCAAAAAACAGGTAACGCGAAAATTTTGCTAAAGCGGTTGCGAAAAGCCAAAATTATAGATTACGCGGGCGGACTTAGCGATGTTTCAAGTAAAGTAATTGAGATAACCTCTTCGCATGTATTTCAAGATGACCCCTTGCGTATGTTACGGGCATTTCGTTCGTCGGCGGAGTTGGGGTTTACCATTTCGCCGCGTACACTTTCGCAAATTAAAAAAGATGCGGCTCTTATTACACAGCCGGCGGGCGAGCGGGTGCATGAAGAATTAGAGCGGTTGTTCGCGACTGACCGTGCATACGAAAATTTGATTTTGATGGATGAGTGCGGGCTGTTAACGGCTTTATTCCCCGAGTTAGAACCCCAGCGTGCATGTGCCGAAGTATATTATGGGGAAGGGGGCGTTTTAAAACATACGCTTTTGGTATTTCGGCGCGAAGAACAACTGCTTGCCCGGATTGAAAAATTTTTCCCACAGTACGCTAAACAATTAGCGTTTGCGTCGCAGCAAAAGCCGCTTTATAAAATGGCCGCTCTGCTACACGACGTAGCTAAGCCCGCCACCGCCAAAATGCAAAAGGGGCGGCTTCGCTTTTTTTATCACGAGCAAAAAGGCGCTAAAATGGCTAAGCTGATTTTGGAGCGGTTGCATTACAGCCGCGCGGATATCCGTCTGATTTGCGCCATGATTGGCGAGCATCTGCGCCCGAGCAATTTGGCCAGCAACGATGTAATTACCGATAAAGGCGCGTATCATTTTTTCCGCGATTTGGGGCCGGCGGCTATCCCGATGTTACTACTATGCTGGGCCGATTACACCAGCTACATTACCGACGAGCAACTTAAAAAAATCTTGCCGAAAAGCGCTGAGCGCCTAATGAGTATTGCGCAAGCGCAAAAGACCGCCAACGTCGGTAAGACGCTTCGGCATTTGCAGGTGCTTTCCCTACTTTTAAAAAAATATTTTGAGCAACCCAAAAAAATTCAGCCCACGCGGCTCGTTACCGGGCGGGACGTGATGGAGGTGTTGTCTTTGCCGCCCAGCCCAAAAATCGGCGAGATTTTAGAGGCCGTAGCCGTTGCGCAAGTGGAAGGGAAAGTAAACACGCGCGAAGAAGCACTTGCGTTTATCCGCCAACAAAAAAGTTGTACCTAGCGTAAAACTTTGCTAAAATAGCAGTAAGTGAGTTGTTTACATTATGCGGGCGTGGTTCAATGGTAGAATGGAAGCTTCCCAAGCTTTAGACGAGGGTTCGATTCCCTTCGCCCGCTTTTTTTAACAGGGTGTCCTATGGAAAACGAAAACCTGGATTTAGAAGCAAAACCTGCCGGAAATAAAGACCTTTGGTTATTCTTAATTACCGTTGATATCGTTTTTTTATGTATCTTCGGTTTTTTCTTATATAAACATTTTGCAACGGGAATTTTTAAGGCCCCGTCTTCGGTAGATGCAACTGCCGTTGTGGCGGAAGAATCGGTAGCCGACGTGGAAGATGTAATTAACGTAGAGGCCGTTGCCGTAGAAGAAAGGACGGCATCCGCCCCGGTTGCCGCTGAGCCGGAGCCGGTAGCAGTGGTTACTGTGCCGATAGAAGAAACGCCTTTAACAGCCGTTTTAGAAAAAGAATCCAAGCCTGAACCGGTAGCGGAAAAATTGGCCCCGGTAGAGCAAAAGGAAAGTATCCTTGTAAATGTAAATCCAAAGAGCAAATACCGCAAAGTAACTTTCCGTTGGTTTGGGGAAGGTAAAAAAGTACAAATTGTCAGCGGATTTTTCGTCTTTCAGCTGAAGAGTCTGAAGCTGATACCACGCGACCTCATCGGGAAACCACGCTTTCCATTGCGCCCGGCACGTATAAGTTCTTGTACATTATTGACGGGGAAAATCGGCGCGACCCGTATTCTCCGGAAAAGGACGGAAGAAGCGTAGTAGAAATTAAATAGGAGTTTTGTTTATTAAGCTTCAAAGACCCCGGGGAAAACCCGGGGTTTTTAATCTTTAACTATAGTCCAAGAAGAAGTCATTTGGCTAGAACGACAAAAATCTTTAGCAAGCGGATCATCTTCGTAAGCAAAACAGGTAGACTTTCCTACGAAACTGGGGTCTGAATTATTATCTAGAAAATATTGTAAAGCAACATGATATTTTTCTTTTGCGAAACATCTTATTACTTCGGGTTTTCCTAAATCTACAGAGCAGTTCCATGCCCCATTATTGGGCTTATACGTTATATCTAATTCATTTAAATTTGTAGTGTAGTGACCATTTTCGGTGAAGTAGATTTCCAACGCTTTTTTGATATTGAGCGTTTGCTGTTGTAAACCGAGCATGCGTGATTTAAACACCGCTTTTTGATATTGCGGTACGGCTACTGCCGCTAAAATGCCGATAATCAGCACAACAACTAGCAGTTCAATGAGGGTGAAACCATCTTTTCTTTTCATTTTTGTTCTCCTTTAGGTCGGGCTCAAGGATAACAAAAAAACGGCTGTTATCTTTGAGCCTAGCGAAGTGACCCAAAAGATAACAGCCGTGGCTTGCCACTCTTGCGAGTGGCAAACGCTCGGCACAAAACAACCGGGTAATTAAGCCGTTTGTTTTGTGCCTGATAACGAGCCGTTTTTGGACTTCGCTATGCCCTTGGTATCCCAAGAGCTATCCGCGTTCCTCACGCGGTTCCAAAAAACAGATTCAAATTGTACTTACTACTTTTGTATTTTACAAATTATTTTATATTTATGCACAAGTTTAAAAAGCTATCCTGAATAAAAAATGTCATCCTGAACTTGTTTCAGGATCTCTCCATAATAACGACGAGATGCTGAAATAAATTCAGCATCTCGTCGGCTTTAGCATCTCGTTTGTATACCACAAAAACCGGGTGTGCTAAATGCACACCCGGTTGAGGTTACAACTAATTCCCATAGGGAGTTAGCAAGTAAAACTGCGTTTAATAATACTGCGTACAATGCCTTCTACATGAAAGGAAGTTTTATCAGCCACAATGGGCGTATAGTGTGGGTTTTCCGACTGTAAAATAACGTTTTCTCCGTCTTGTGTAAAGCGTTTTACCAGCACTTCTCCATTATTCACACACACAACGACATCTTTATTTTTTGGCTGGTGGTTTTGCTCCACAATCAGCCAGTCTTTGGGCGAGATTAAGCTTTCCATGGAATCGCCTTTGGCCTCTACCATAAACCCTTTACACGCCGGGAAATAAATCATACTCGGGTCTACCGGCACAATGCGTGTGGGTTGGCCGTCTAAAATAGTTCCTTCCGGCCCACATTTGGCCATACCGTACATTTTTAAATAAATCACGTTGCGTTCCGGGTCTTTTAAAATAATGTAATCGCGCGGGTTAGCCGGATTGCGTTTCAAATATCCTTTCTTTTCCAACTGTTTGATGTGATGAAACACCACGCTTTTACCGCTTACGTTTAAGCGGTCAGCCAGTTCTTCCATGGTTAGAGGGTCGCTGATATTCGCTTTCAAAATGTCCAAAAGTTCAGTTTGTTTAGGGTGTAATGCTTTCATTTGTTATAACCTCCTAAATTTTACTTTATATTTTGTTCTATATTATGTTCTATAAAATTTTAATAAAAAAGTAAAGATAATTTTAAAAATGCTTAAAATATAAATATTTTTTTAATTATATTAAAATTTTTTCGTTTCATAAAATAAAACGCCCTAAAGATTTTTTAGAGCGTTTTAAGAGTTGTTTTAAGTGAGTTTACAACTTGTTAATAAACCGCTTAAAAGCCGCTTTTCCTTCCGGGGTACGTTTGTAAACTCCGGCATATTCCAACACTTTTGCAAACACGTTGCCTACTTCGGCTTGCAAAATTCCGGCGGCATTTTTGGCGGTAAACGTATGTTTTGGGAGTAACGTTTCTGCCCACGGCGCGTGCTTGGCAAGTGTTTCGTTCTTCTTAATGCCCGCCACATCTTTTTTAATTAAATACGGCGCAAGCTCGCTAAGTTCTTTGGCCAGCCGGGCCGGGAGTACCGCAAGACCCATTACTTCAATAAGCCCGATATTTTCTTTTTTAATGTGATGCACTTCCGCATGCGGGTGGAAAATCCCCATTGGAAATTCTTCCGTCGTGCGGTTGTTGCGAAGCACAATGTCCAGCTCGTAGCTGTTTCCTTTGCGTCTTGCAATCGGCGTAACGGTGTTATGCGGTGTGTCGCCGGTTTTGGCTAAAATGTCGGCCTTTAGGTCGCTGTATGTGCGCCATTTTTTAAGGATATATTCCCCGGCCTCAATTAAATCTTTTTTGGAGCCGTTTAAGCGAATGACGCTCATCGGCCATTTGACAATTCCCGCTTTCACGCGCGGGAATTTGGCAATTTTAAATGTTTCTTCCACCGGCGCTTTAGCCATCGCAAACGTATACCGCCCGCCCTGAAAATGGTCGTGCGTTAAAATGGAGCCGCCGACAATCGGCAAATCGGCATTGGAACCGATAAAATAA
>CACZKQ010000041.1 GCA_902781765.1 uncultured Elusimicrobium sp.
TTACCGCGGGGTTGTGCGGCGGCTGGCACGTAAAGTGGTTATTTTGGCCCTGTTTGGGGGCTTTGTGGCAGCGGATTTAGCACTCGTTTCTTCTACGCCTACATCCTTCATCCCGCTGGAAGACCAAGGGGTTATTTTAATGAACGTCCAACTGCCGGAAGGAGCTACGTTTGACCGTACCCAAAAAATTATGGACCAAATCGCCGCGGAAACACGGCAAATGCCCGGCGTGAAACAAGTTACCCGCCTTATCGGGTTTAGCTTGATGAGCGGAAGCGGCGAAAACGTGGGGATTATCTTTGTGGCTTTAAAACCTTGGGACGAACGCAAAGCCCCGAACCTGTTTACACGTTTTTACAAATGGATTAAAAACGAACCGATCCCCGACAAATCGCAAAGTGCCATTGCCAAGCAGCTTATGGGCCGCTTTGCCGGATTGCCGGACGCAACTGTTTTTGCCATGGAAATGCCGTCCATTCCCGGCTTAGGTACAAACAGCGGATTAGATATACGTTTACAGGCCCTTAACGACTTTGATTATCAAAAGCTGGAAGGAACCGCCAATATGATTGCCGGACAGATGATGCAAAGCAAAACTATTGACCGACCCTATCCTTCTTTCAGAGCCGATACACCTAACCTGTATTTAAACGTCAACCGCACAAAAGCGGAAGCGATGAAAGTGCCTGTTTCCAGCATTTTCTCCACCTTGGAAAACTATCTGGGTTCTTCCTACGTGGGCGACGTGAACTTCGGTACGCAAATCAACAAGGTTATTATGCAATCGGACAGCAAATACCGCATGACGCCGCAAGACATCAACAAAATGTATGTCACCAGTGCTACCGGGGAACTCGTTCCGCTGATGGCCCTAGTGGACATGAAACACATTTTGTCGCCGCGGCGTATTTCACGCTATAACCAATATCCGGCGGCGGGCATTTCGGCTTCGCCTAAAGGCAAGGCAAGCACTGGGCAAGCAATGGAAACTACCGAAGAAATTATGAAAAATTTACCCCCAGGCTATGCGTATGAATGGACCGGCATGAGCTACCAGGAAAAGAAAAACCAAGGGCAAATCGGCATGTTAATTACGCTGGCTATTATCTTTGCGTATTTGTTCCTTGTGGCCCAATACGAAAGCTGGACCATTCCCGTGCCGGTACTGATGTCTGTGGTGGCGGCAATTGGCGGCGGGTTATTCGGGCTATGGGTAACCGGGCTTTCCATGAGTATTTACGCACAGTTAGGGTTGGTGTTACTCGTTGGATTAGCCGCTAAGAACGCAATTTTAATTGTAGAATTTGCCAAAGATGAACATGAACGCGGAGCGTCCGTTTTCATGGCGGCTATGGACGGTCTAACGCAACGGTTCCGCCCGGTACTCATGACGGCGTTTACGTTCATCTTAGGTATGGTGCCGATGGTCATCGCCACCGGAGCCGGAGCAGCCAGCCGCCGCGCAATCGGGGTACCGGTGTTTTGGGGGATGTTAATCGGAACGCTTGTAGGATTAGTGCTGATTCCGCTATTCTACTTACTGGTACAAAATTATGTAGAAAAATGGAGCAAAAAACGTACACAAAATAATCCGCAAAATAATACAAACGCTTAATATGGTTTTTCAGCGAATGCCCCGGTAAAAGCCGGGGCATTTTTTATCCAATTCCCCCTTGCAAACTAATCATTTTTTTCAAACGCATACTAACGTCAAATATATTTTAATGAGGTTATCTTATCTACATAGGGGGATTTTATGAAGAAAAAAAAGTATTTAGCACTCCCGGCAATTCTTCTTGCTGGGATTTATAGCGGACCAATCGCCGCGGCCTGTACCGGCATTGCCATTAACGCCGCCGACGGCACACGTTTACTCGCCCGTACGATTGAATGGAAAGGCGGTAACTTAAATAGCAAACTAATCGTTATGCCGCGCGGCCATAAAAACACGGCGCTTACTCCGCAAGGAGAAAACGGAAAAGTGTGGCATAATAAATATGGGGCGGTCGGGGCCAGCACCGTGCAGCCGCGCTTTGTTACCGAAGGCATCAATGAGAAAGGCCTCAACGTGGGAATTTTTTACTTCGCCGGTTACGGAAGTTTAACACCATACAATACCAAGTATGCAAAAAAATCGGTTAGCGACGGCGAACTCGTGCGTTATCTTCTGACTAATTTTGCCAATGTGGACGAAGCGCTTGCCGGGCTCAACAAAATTGAGATTATTCCAATCGGTAAACCCGATAAAAACGGTCACTATGCCACCGGACATTGGCGCATCAGCGACGCTTCCGGTAAAAGCATTGTTTTGGAAATTACCAACCGCGGTGAACGCCACATTTACGAAAACAACTTAGGTGTGTTTACTAACTCGCCAGATTTCCCGTGGCATCAATCTAACCTAAATAATTATATTCATCTTTCCGGCGGAGAAACGCCCGATAAAACGGTAGGAGATGTTCATCTATTCTCATTAGGCGGCGGTACTAATTTAATGGGACTTCCCGGCGATTTAACACCTCCTTCGCGCCTGGTACGTGCATTCTTCTTTTTACATAGTGCGCCGACACCAAAAGATGCCTATAACGCAGTAACGCAAGCATTTCATATCCTAAATAATTTTGATTTGCCTATTGGTGCAGAATACGCTCCTGGCGAAGTAATCCCGGATATGCCTAGCGCTACCCAATGGACGGCCGTTTCCGACGTAACACACCCAGCGTTTTATTACCGCACCATGTATAATTCCGCTATCCGCAAAGTGGACCTAACCAAAATTGATTTTGATAAAGTTCCTTATACGGTGGCGGATATGGATGAAAATCCACGGGAAACATTTTATGAGCGGAAGTTTTAAGCATAAAAATGATAGGAAATGTCCTTCGTTGTTTAAGCGAAGGACATTTTTATTCTTAATAGTGTTTTTATATACAAAAACATCCCATTTTATAAAAAGTGTAAATATGATATAATGAAGATAGATTTAAGCCCAGTTGGCGCAGCGGTAGCGCGTTCCCTTGACATGGGAAAGGCCACAGGTTCGATCCCTGTACTGGGCACCATTTAAAAACCACCTGAAGAGGTGGTTTTTATTTGCACAGTAGCACACTAACTGCTTGTTGTGCGGCAGGAATTGAGAGGCACAGCGATATACGAGTTTTGCCGATAGGCAAAGGTGAGTCCCGCGAACCCGGCCTGCAAGAAAACTCCGCCAGGAATTTTACCGAAAAACAAGGACAGAACTTGACGATTTTAAACCTTACCGAAAAATAAATTTTTACCGGTAGGCGATACTTAAATATCCTCCTGAGTTGATAAAAATCTTATTTTCCCTTCATCTTTTTATACAATATTACCAATGCAGAAAACGCAAACTTCATTTCTACCTAATTTTGTAACCTTGCTAATTTTTCTAATAATTGGCGGAATTTTCAGTTGGCTCAACGGCCAGGATGCTACGTGGGATTTACTCAATTACCATCTGTACAATCCGTTTGCCCTGCTTAACGGACGCTTTACAACAGATATCATGCCGGCCGGTATCCATACCTTTTTAAACCCCTTATTGGATGTTCCCCTCTATGTAATGATTAAGCATTTCAATGCACATCCTCAGTTAATCGCCTTCATTCAAGGTTTTTGGGGCGGCGCGCTTGGATTTACTCTGTTTAAAATGTGTAGTCTTATTTTTGAAGAAGAAAAAACAAAACTCCCTGCTTATCTGGCGCTGGCCATTGGACTAACAAGTAGTGCTTTCTTAGGACAAATAGGCCTTTCCTATAATGAAGTACCCATGGCCTTTTTCTTATGCACGTCCTTGTATTTTCTATTGATTTTCCTACTTCAAAAGCCTTCCTGCGAATGTTGGGCCTTTTGGGCTGCTTTTTTAGCGGGTGCAGCCGTTGGATTTAAATACACGGCCGCCCCTTTTGTATTAGCACTAACCGCTGCATTTTTTATCAATATTCGCAGGCTAAAAAAACCAAGTAAAGCTTTCCTCCTTTTTGCGT
Organism: uncultured Elusimicrobium sp.; assembly: GCA_902781765.1. Lineage (GTDB taxonomy): Bacteria > Elusimicrobiota > Elusimicrobia > Elusimicrobiales > Elusimicrobiaceae > Avelusimicrobium. The sequence goes on from CACZKQ010000041.1 coordinate 4,011, forward strand.
TAGGAGGCCTCGTCGGTTTTCTATTAACAAACGGCTACTTTATGTTACGGTTATACCGGGCCTACGGGAATCCGCTTTTCCCTTTTTTTAATACTATTTTTCAATCTCCCTACTTTGATCCGGTAAACTTTGAAGAAGTACGCTTCTACCCGCGTAGTACATTACAATGGCTTTTCTATCCGTTTTTTTGGATTTTCCCAAATAGTTGGGTAGTCAGCGAACCTATAATTGCAGATTCCAGATTAGCACTTGCCCAAATTGCTTTCTTTGCGTTATTACCAAAAGCTCTTTTTTCAAAGACTCAAAATACCCGCCAGCTATGTATTTTACAGACCTTGTTAATTTTTTGTGCAGTGGGTTTTGTTCTGTGGTTACATCTGTATGGAATTATTCGTTATTTAGTCACGTTGGAAGTTTTAAGCGGAATCCTTATTGTGCTTGCTTTGCAACAATTTTTTTCAAAGAGGATCACCGCAATTATCGGTTTGCTTTTAATCGTCCTTCTCGCCAAAACCACGATTTATCCTAACTGGGGAAGAGACCGTTTTTTTGATCATGCTATTGAATTTTCGTGCTCCTGGTGGGCAGTCCCCTTTCCTTTATGGCGCCTTTCTTCCCCGAAGGGACTCGTTTTATCGGGGGAATCAAGTTACCCATTTCCAAATATCCGCGTGAATATTGGTCGCAAGCCACGCAACGCTATCCGCTTACTAAACTTTATTATGCCTATCATTTTGAAGAACCTGTCAAACAAGCCATCCGTCAACATACCGGTCCTATTTATCTGGTTACTATCCCCTGGGAACGTATGACGGATCCGCTATTTTTAACACCGCTAGGCCTTAAAGAAAGCCCAAAACCCTGTCAAGAATTTGATGTAAATATCAATCTTTATGTAAGAAATTACATCTTATGCCCCTTGGAAAAAATTTCTACACCGGAGCAATTATGAAAAAAATAATTCTTTTTGCTTTCCTTCTCGTTGGAATTAGCGCCTGTTCTTGTTACAAAGAAATTCCGGTTTCTTTTCCGGACGGTGCTGTGGTGCGTGTTCGGGTGGCAGACACTTACAAGAAGCAGGAACGCGCATGGCTCGGCCAAAAATCCCCTTATCAAACAGGGGTGTTATTTGTATTTTTGCGAGATGAAGAACAAACTTATTGGCGCAAAAATACGCAACTTGACTTGGATGTTATTTTTGTAGATAGCAACCACCGTATTACTGCCCTGCGCTCCCAGATTCCCCACCGGGACAAATATACAATAAACGCCGAAATTCCTTTTGCCTTTGCAACGGCCAACTATTTGTTGGAATTTCCGGCCGGTACCATAGAAAATCATGGATTATCTGTGGGGGACACTATCTCTTTTGTACTTCCTTAAAAAAGGAATCCTTTGCAAGCTAGCGTAAAAGCAAATCCCCTTAAAACACATATGCGCTTAAAAAATGTAAAATAAGGGAAAGCGAAGTTACCAAACCAGCGGGGTGGGTATGATACGTTTTAATTGTGATTATAGCGAAGGCGCGCATCCGCGTGTATTAGAAAAACTGGTCCAAACCAATCTGGAGCAAGCTCCCGGCTATGGGGCGGATGTTTTTTGCAGACAAGCAGCCGATTTGATTCAATCGCTTTGTCATGCTCCGCAAGCGGAAGTACATTTTTTGTGTGGAGGAACGCAAACTAATTTAACCGTTATTGCGGCCATGTTGCGCCCGTATCAATGTGTCATCGCCCCGGACACCGGGCATATCAATGTACATGAAACCGGGGCCATAGAAGCAACAGGCCACCGCATTCTATCTATCCCTTCCGCCGATGGTAAAATTACCGCCCAGCAAATTGACTTACTTTGCGCCCAACACTGGCAAGACGATAATCCGGAATTTGCCCCCCAACCACGTTTAGTATATTTATCTTTCCCTACAGAATTTGGAACATTGTATTCCAAACAAGAACTGCTGGATATTCGCCGTGTTTGTGATGAAAACAAATTGTATTTGTTCATCGACGGGGCCCGGTTAGGTTATGGAATTGCAGCGGCAGGGAATGATGTAACCCTGACGGATTTGGCGGCTTTGTGTGATGCCTTCTATATTGGGGGTACAAAGTTAGGCGCTTTACTGGGAGAAGCGGTTGTTATTCCAAACGAAAAAATTCAAAAAGATTTTCGCTATTTTATTAAACAAAAAGGAGCTATGCTTGCTAAAGGCCGCGTGCTAGGTATTCAGTTCTTAGCACTATTGGAAGACAGTCTTTATTTTCAACTCGGCGCTCATGCCAATGAACAAGCTTCCCGTATACGGCGTGCGTTTGAAAAAGTTGGTTTTGTAGCAGCCTATGATTCTCCCACCAACCAACAGTTTTTTGCACTTCCTAATTCTCTTATTAAACAGTTGGAAGAAACATACACGTTTGCCCATATCAAACCACTAAGCCATAATCAAACACTCGTGCGTATTTGTACCAGCTGGGCAACTCGTGCGCAAGATGTGGACCAACTGATTGAAGATTTAACCCGTTTGACCGAGGAAAAATAAATGCTCTATATTGGTTGTCATTTATCTTCTTCGGACGGTTTTGAATCTATGGGGAAAACAGCCCTAGAAATTGGTGCCAATACTTTTCAATTTTTTACGCGCAATCCGCGCGGCAGTAAAGCAAAAGCCATTGATCCGAAAGATGCCGCAGCCTTAGTAACGCTTCTTAAACAAAATCATTTTGCTCCTATTATTGCACACGCTCCTTACACGTTAAACCCGGCCTCAGCCGACCCTAAGACGCGCGAATTTGCGTTACTTACCATGCAAGACGATCTACAACGTATGGAATTTATTCCCGGAAATTTGTACAACTTTCACCCGGGGTCCCATGTGGGGCAAGGCAGTGAAACAGGCATTAAATTAACCACTCAACTGCTCAACCAAATCCTTACTCCCCGGCAACAGACAACCGTTCTCTTGGAAACCATGGCCGGTAAAGGAAGCGAAATAGGACGCACTTTTGAAGAACTTGCAGCTATCTTATCGGGTGTAAATCACCCCGAAAAAATGGGAGTCTGTTTAGATACCTGCCACGTTCACGACGGGGGATACAATTTAAATTTGCTAGATGATGTATTAACCGAGTTTGATAAAAAAATTGGACTTTCGCGCTTAAAAGCGGTTCACCTAAACGATAGCCTTAATCCCCTTGGGGCGCATAAAGATCGTCATGCCGTTATTGGCGGCGGGCAAATTGGGACGGAAACATTAGCAAGCGTTATCAATCATCCGGCCCTTAAACATTTACCTTTTTGTTTGGAAACCCCGAATGATTTAGCAGGTTATGCGCAAGAAATTAAATTGCTTCGTTCGTTGTATCGCGGGTGACTACACACATCACACTATATCCGCCCACTGTAATCGCCGCTAAACGAGTGGGCAATATCCAGTTTAAAAACCGACGAATTTTCATGCCTAATTTACTGATTCCTGTTTTTAGTTCAGGCGGTTGTTCAATATATTTGTTGGTATAATGCCAGGAAAGAATTTTTAATCCATTTCTCTTGAAAATATTTTCCACTTCTTTAGGTGTGTAAAAATGCACATGGCCCATCAGTTGCTTCTCTTCTTCAATAAATCCCGGGCGCAGCCACGTATAAAGGGATCGTTCCAACGGAATATGCAACACAATTTTTTCACCGCAAGAAATAATGGAACGCAACCAATTTTCTTCATCATCAATATGCTCTAAAACATCTAGGGCAAGTACAAGATCAAAAGGCCCTTTCGGCGGCTTACTACCACCTACAAAAACGGTATTTGCTGGACAATTTTGCAAACAAATAGCCAATGCTTGCGGAGAAATATCATAACCTGTAAATAAAGTTTGAGGGGACTGTTTGGCCCACGCTTTAATCAAAGCGCCACTGCCACAACCCATATCACACACGCTATGCGTTTCCCCAACAGCGGCTCGTTGCAACGCTTGCTGTACGTGAGTAAGCTTCCAGGCACTATCTTGTGCATGCCAAGTAGGATTACTCTTTAAATAAGAACCGTCGGTATATCGGGTCATATCTGTATTATACTTTAATTAGAGCAACTGCTATTTACACTGCAAGGGCGTTGCACATTTTCGCAAAAACTGTTATAATAAATAGGTAAGAATTTTCCGATTTACGGGCCTGTAGCTCAGCTGGGAGAGCGCCTGCATGGCATGCAGGAGGTCGCAAGTTCGATCCTTGTCAGGTCCACTTTTAGAGCTCGTACAATTCGTACGGGCTTTTTATTTAACATACTTTATATGCCTTGGTATAAAGATAAATTTCTAATTCGGTTCGTAGCGGTTTTAGCTTTTGTAAAAACCTTGTTCTTCCTCTATATTTATTTTAAAAATCCGTTGGGTGAACAAGTGCTTATTTTCCCAGATTCGCTCGGCTACGTTTATCCAGCGCAAACATTGCTTACTTACGGACACTTCTGGGAAGCAGTAACTGCCAACCCGCTTATCTTGCGAACGCCCGGCTACCCCTTATTTTTGGCGTTAATCCAATTTGGCATAGGAAACTTAACGTGGGCCGTTGCTATCGTGCAAAATATATTAAGCATCCTATTGATTTTGCCTGTTTATTTAACAACCCGTGATTTAGCCGGGGAAAGAGCCTCCCGTATAAGTGCTATTTTAACGGCCATAAGTGTACTCTATTTTTCACTTTCTTTTGCTGTCCTCACAGAAATACTTTGTGCGTTTTTATTAGCTTGGTTTGTCTATTTTTCCCTTCGTTTTACAAAAACCCCTCGCATGCATACTGCCGTAGGGGCTGCTATCTTTTTAGCAGCAGCGATCTATGTACGACCGGCCGCCTATTACTTTGCATTCGTTTCCTGCGTGTTTTTCTTTTGCACATTTCGCACCTATTGGAAACAAATTCTTTGCGCTTTTGTCTTGCCTTTACTCGTGTTTTTGGGAGCGTGGCATCTTAGAAACTTTTGCACAACGGGATATGCCGGTTTTTCTACCGTTAACGCATACAACTTATATTTTTGGAATGAAGATTTTGTAGCACAAAAAAACGGTCTTTCTATCCCGCAAGCTAACGAATGGTTACAAGCAAGACTGCCGAAAAATTTTGATTCTCTCCCTACGCGCGAGCAAGTCAAAGCGTACCGTTTTTTGGGGACTCTTTTACTAAAGGCCGGGTGGAAATACAAATTACTCAATGCCCCGCGTTGGGCCGCAAAAACACTGCTGGGAACAAATTTTATACATACTTCCCGTTTGTTATTAGGTGTACCTGAAGATGAACAAACCCTTGCGTTTAACATGCTAAATCAAACAAAAAATCTACATCATGATTTTTTGCAATCGCTAAAAGCAAAACTAATTTTTGGAATTTCTTTTGTGCAAATTTTCCTTACACTTCTACTAGCGCTACTAGGCGTGTTAAGCAGTTATAAAAAAGCCCAAAAAGCGTTGAGCTTTTTGACGATTTATTGCCTTTATTTTTGGGGGATTGGATCTGTCTTTTTTGGAGCATATGCACGCTTTCGCGCGCCGTTTGAATTTGTGCTATGTATCTTAGGAGGGCTTGGGGCCAATGCACTCATTCCATTTCTACAAGCCCAATGTAAGCGTATCAATCAAAAAGGCCGGTAAATGCGCCTTTTCCATTTTTTGTTGGGTTTTCTTTAAATCGTACTCTTGACGCAAAAACCGAAACGTATTTTCTTGCGTGTTCCAAATACCAAAAGCGGACCTCGGATCGCGATCGCGCGGTTTTCCAACCGCACCGGGATTGATGATGTAGCGCATCTTTGAATCTAAATGAACGGTTGCATCTGCACTGGTGCTTACGTAAATAGAACAATCTTTTTCCGTTCCTTTCATGTAAAAGGGGATATGGGTATGACCTACGAAACAAATTTCACCTTTCCACAAGGGATAATTGGCGTAAAATTGTACACAACTGGCAAAATATTCCTTAATCGGATCGCGTGGAGAACCGTGCACAACCGTATAACCCGGTTTTTGAACAACTGCCGGCAGACCTGTTAATGCACGGATAGATTTTTCACTTAAAGTTTGTTTATTTTCTTCCAACGAATGAAGTGCTTCTTTGTTAAAACATTCTTCCAGCTCCGGATGAGCCAACACCGCATCATGATTACCTAATACACAAGCCAACAGCGGCAATTCTAAAATTTTCTGCACGCATTTTTCCGGGTCCGGGCCATAACCGATAAAATCCCCACAATAAATGTACCCCTGAACGCCTTCTTGCTTAAATCTTTTTAAACAAGCCTCCAAGGCTTCCAGATTTCCATGTACATCAGAAAATACCCCGATTTTCATTATACCTCCGCCAGGGCTTCAATGGCTTCTTTCTTTTTAATATCTTCCGGGTTCGTACGATCCGCCAAATTGACAGACATCACTTTGGAAACACCGCTTTCTTCCATGGTAATACCGTAGAGCATGCGAGCCGCTTCCATGGTCCGCTTGTTATGCGTAACCACGATAAATTGAGTTGTCTTGGAAAATTCTTTAATAAGATTAACGTACCGTTCCACATTTGCTTCGTCCAAAGCGGCATCGGCTTCGTCCATAATACAAAACGGTGAAGGATTGTGCGTAAAAAATGCAAACAATAACGACATGGCCGTTAATGTTTTTTCACCGCCGGACATGGAGCTGATATTGAGTAACTTCTTGCCGGGCGGCTGGGCATAGATTTCAATGCCGGTTTCCAATAAATTTTCCGGGTCGGTAAGCACTAAATCGCACTCGCCCCCGCGGAATAACGTTTGATAAATATTTTTAAAATGCGTGCGTACTTGTTCAAAGGTATACTTGAAATTTTCACGCGTGGTTTGGTTAATTTTGTTAATGGCTGATTTTAAATCTTTTTTTGCACTTTCCAAATCGCCGATTTGACTCCGCAAGAAATTATGCCGTTCCGTAAGTGCGTCATATTCTTCCGGGGCTGTCATATTCACCGCACCCATATTTTCAATGCGTTTACGCATCATTTTTACGCGTTCGTAATCTACTGGTTTTTCACCATAATTTAATTGGGCTTCTTCCGGCGTGATATTCCAGCTTTCAAATAAATTATTCGCAACGGTAGTACGTTGGCGGCGGGCATTGGATAAAGCATTTTCTAAATTGTTTTTTTGAATAGATAAGTCCGAAAATTCCTTTTTACAAGCATTAAGCGCAGTTGTTTTATCGGATAATTCTTTTTTAAGAGTTTCTAATTCTTCGCGCATTTTATGCTCAGCCAGCTCCAGTTGAGCCAGCGCATCCCGCTCGGTGGAAAGTTTTGCTTGTGTAGACAATTTTTCATCTGCTAAACTTTTGATACGCAAATTAGATGAAGCTATTCTTTCGTTCCGTTTTCCTTCGTTTTCCGTTAAGCTGTTAAATTCATATTCGGTGGCTTTGAGGTCCAACTCTATATTATTTTTCTTAATACGCACCTCATATAATTTTGCGCTTAGCGCATTAAGTTCACCTTTTAAAACTTCCGCTTTGCTGCGAAAATCAGCCTGTTTCTTTTTAAGTTCTTCGCCAAGCACAACGGTTTGTTCGTGTTTTGCTTTGAGTTGTTCTAAATTTTGCTTGAGTGTTTGCACCGCTTGTTTACGGTTATCCACGCGCAAGGTAATTTCCTGTTTGCGCGTTGTGGCCCGTTCTAATTCTAAACGGATTTGCGCAAGTTCCCGCGCTTTACCCACTTGTTCATTTTGAGCGGTATTTAATGCAACGGCCGTTTCTTGTTGTTTTAAACGCAAGGCTTTTAATTCTTCTTCTGCCTTGGAGAGTTGTTCGTAATTTTTAATAATCTGTGCAGAGATTTCTTCTTCTTGCGTCGCTTTTGTTTCCATTTCTCCGCGGACGGTTTCTTCCTCTCCCCAGTAAGCTTCCGGAGCGCGCACATTTTCTGCGCCACCGCCAATAAAAAATCCGTTCGTTACCGTTCCATTCTCGTAGTTATAATTACCAATTACAAAATTGATTAACGGCTCCAAGTCTGCCTTATAGGTCAAATTATCTTTCAACGTACCTTTAGCCGGCTTCGTTTCCGGCACATTGGAAAGCACGATTAGTTTAGCCCGAGCCTTACCATGTTGGCGCAAAACAGCTAAAACGGACGTTGCAGTTTCCTCATCTACACACAAAACAGCATCTAAATATTTCCCAAAAGCATCTTCCACCGCTACACTTAATTTAGCAGGATATTTTAATGCCTTACGAAGTGTTCCTTTGATGCCTTTAAGACCGCTTTCAAGCGCTAATTTGGCCCCTACCCAATAAGGATCGTTTTTCCCTTGGGTTTGAATCATTTCCAACTTAGTTGCCAAGGCCGCGCGCGCTGATTTTACCAACGATAATTGTTCGTTCAAAGCCGTCCTTTCTTGCTGAAGTTTTTGACGGGAGTTCTCCGCCTTAGTAATTGCTTCTTGCGCCTGCGTATGCAACGCTTTGGCTTGTTCTGTACGGTTGGAAATTTCTTTTAAGACGGTTTCCAATTCAGTTGCGTGTTGCGTTTGTTGCTGGCTCGCTTTTTCGGCGGTAATTAAATCTTCCTGTTCACGCGCAGCGGCCGATTCTTCCAACGAAATCCGGTTTGAAATTTGCATTTGTTGCTGCACCAAATTCATCAGTTCTGATGACAAAAGCTGCAACTCTTTTTCTGCCTGAAGCAAATCCTGTTCCAATTTTTGGGCAACGGTTGTTTGCGTATTATAATTTTCTTGCAGTGGGTTTAGTTCTGCTTCTACCGCTACCACTTGTTCTTTTAGTTTATTAATGGCGGGAGCTAATTCTTGCAGACGGTTTTGACCGCGTGCAGCTTCTGCGCCGGAGGCGGCAATTTGTGCTGTTAGCTCGGCCGTTAAATTATCACAGTTTTTAATAGCACCTTCTAACAACCCCACCTGATATTTACTGGCTGAAATTTTTTCATTAAATTTGGCAGCTTCTTTTTGTTTATGCGTTAAGTTTAAATCAAGCGCCGCACACGCGCCTTCTTGGGCGGAAATGCGATTTTCCAACTCTTCTTGTTTGCGAATAATCGGTTCTAGTTGCCCGGAATGTTTGGCGATTTGTTCGTCGGCTTCTTTAATAGAACAAACGGAAATGGCAATTTCGCTTTCTTTGAGTTCTTCGCGGTATTTTTGATATAAGCGCGCCTTTTTAGCTTCGCTATCTAATTTTTTAATCTGCTCGGCAATTAAAGCGACTGTATCGGCCAGACGTGCCAGGTCCAAATCTACCCGTTCTAAACGACGGATACATTCCTCGCGTTTTGCCTTATATTTAGAAACGCCGGCCACCTCTTCAAACATCTCGCGCCGCTCTTCGGCAGAGGCCGCAAGTACGCTTTCTACACCGCCCTGGTCAATAATAGCATACCCTTCACCGCCGATACCGGTGTCTAAAAATAAATCGCGAATATCACGCAAGCGGCATTGTACCTTATTTAAATAGTATTCACTTTCACCGGAGCGGAAAATTTTACGGGTGACGGTAATTTCATTAAAATCTAACGGAAGTTGGCGCGAAGCATTATCAAACACCATGCTCACTTGCGCCATATTTAAGGGAGCGCGTTTGACGGTCCCGTTAAAAATAATATCCACCATAGAGGAAGAACGAAGAGACTTCCAACTCATCTCCCCAATAGCCCAACGGACTGAATCAATAACATTGGATTTACCACAACCGTTCGGACCAACTACACAGGTAATTCCGGGTTCAAAATCAAGACGAGATTTATCGGCAAAAGATTTAAAACCCAAAATTTCTATTGCTTTTAAGTACATAAATTCCCCTTATGCGGATATATCTTATTATACCATTTCCCCTATCTATATATATAGGGAACCCCTATTTTTTATCTCGTACGCGTACAATATAAAAAAGCTCCGAGGGAGTCCCGCCGAAAAAAAATGCTTGCAAAGTGTAAAAATTTTTATTAGACTTTTTTCGTAAGA
>CACZKQ010000042.1 GCA_902781765.1 uncultured Elusimicrobium sp.
TAAATTAGGAGAATATTATGCCAAAGAATAATAAGAAGAAAGCATTTACATTAACAGAACTGCTGGTCGTTGTAGTGATTATCGGTGTACTTGCCGCGGTCATATTACCAAAATTTAACAAAGTAGTGGAAACCCGTAAAACAACAGAAGCGGAAGAAATAATGGCCGCGGTACGAACGGAACAAGAGTACCGTTGCGCCATGGATAAGCCGTATATTGGAGATATTGCTAAATTGTCGCAAATACCGCAAGCGGCTACGAAGAATTTTACGTATCAGCTAGATACTAATGGTATGTTAGCCAGTAGCCGCAGTAAATCGTACAATTTAAAGATGCCGTCGTATGCAGATGGACGTGTATGTTGTGAAGGATCGGAATGTAACAAGTTAAATAAAGACTATCCGAAATGTAATGAATTAACAAATCGTCCTGATTTTAAAGTAGCTACAGAATGTACGGCACAAATTGCTGCTCCGGTAGAAATAAGTTGCCCGGGGACTCCGCAAACAGAGCGATCTTGTGATACGGGTTGTGGTACACAAACGCGTAGTTATGAGTGCGTGAACGGAGAATATGTATATGGTGAGTGGGCCCCGGTATGTGTGGCAAAACCAGAGGATGATACTGATCCGTGTCCGGGAGGATATTCCGGTACACAAACGCGCAGTGCGGTATGTAATACCTCAACGGGGCAATGGGATTGGGGCAATTGGGATACAAACGAATGTAAGTGTATTCCTACAAATGAATATGGTTACATCATGATAGAGGAAGATTGCCCTGAAGGGCAAACAGGTTACATTTATAAACAGAGGAGCTATGAGACTTGCAACTACGAGTATGTGGGGGATAGCTGTAAGAAAAAGTGTTCGGCTGCTGAACGGGATTCTTGTGTTCCTTCCAGACAGCAAACTTTTACCAATCATAGTGATTTTTCACGGGGCGGTGGTTCTATTACTGCAACCTACACAGGGAGATGGGATGAAGATACTTGTACTTGTGAGGAATCGTGTGTATATACTACTGGAAGACAAATGGTTGATTACATAGGTGCACCTGAGTATAACACCGTGATGTCAACACTCATGCATGATCCGGTCATACATGGCGGTAGTAGCAGTTCAAGTTATTCTGATAGTGAAAAGATTGCCGCTATAGATCGTTTATATAACTACTGCATACAGAATCTTCCTAACCAATGTAGTTCGATGGGGATTTCTGTGGGGCAAACCGGTACTCCGGCTCAGCCGATGTGCTATTTGTGTGTAAAAGAAGAGTTCCAACGTATTTGCTACAGTCTTGAAGGTAGTAGCGGAAGAGGTGGCCGTGGACAAACTAACGAAGTAGAAGTACCGTGTACCTCTCCTCATAACGCTGAACATACATGGGGCGATGTATATGTAACCACGGTGGTTTGTGGTGGACAATAATTCTGAAACATTTCATATGAAAACCTCGGATGCAAATCCGAGGTTTTCATTCCCATTATTTTCACTTGACAAAGGCCTTTTGGTCTGGTAGGCTTTTATATATAGCATGTAGGGGGAGAATTATGAGTGAAGTAATTGTAAACGATTCTAATTTTGAACAAGAAGTTTTAAAACACAATGGCCCGGTGATGGTGGATTTTTGGGCGACGTGGTGCGGCCCTTGCCGGATGCTCGGCCCGGTGGTGGAAGAGTTGGCAAAAGAATATGAAGGTAAAGTAAAAGTTTGTAAATTAAATACGGATGAAGGCCCGGATACCAGTACGAAATATCGCATTACCTCTATCCCGACGATTATTTTCTTCAAAAACGGGGAAGTGGCCGGGCAAGCAGTAGGCTTGCAATCTAAGGCAGCCTTGCAAGAAAAATTAGATGCTTTGTTGTAAAGGAGGATTTATGAAAAAAGTATGGTTACTGATTGCTATTTTTGCTTTCGGCATTCTTGGAGCGCATGCACAATCGGCAGCTTCGGCGGGAGTGCCTTCTTTAACAGGAGCTGAGTACGCTAAGAGCAGTTCCGAAGATATTCATGTTATGTTAGTTGGATTTAAGGGATGCGGTCCTTGTAGCCTTGCGGAAAAACTGGTCTTAAAGCCGCTTTTGGAGCGCTTTGCTAACGAGGTACACGTGAAAGTGGTCAAGGTAGATACGACGCAAGACGAAGCCGCAAGTGCTGCTAATCAGCAGATTAAGACGCTCTTTCAAGTGCAAAAGTTCCCTACTATACTCGTCGTTTACCGTAAGGGTGCTATGTGGCAGAAAGAGGGTTTTTCCATGAGTCAAGCGCAAAGTACCATTGATGCTATTGTTAGTGCTGTTTCTAAATTAAAATAAACTTCTAAACGCCCCGGTTTTCGCCGGGGCGATTCTATCCTTTACTAATTATCATGACCCACTTTTCACCTGAATTTTTTTTAGTAGACGCGCATAATTTTTTGCATCGCAATTACCATGCTTTACCCAAGCTGACAACTTCTTCCGGTCAGGAAGTGGGCGCGCTCTACGGTTTTGTGCGTTGGCTACTTAAAATGTTACAGGAATATCAGCCCAAATACGTAGCGGTTTGTTTTGATTCGCCCGGCGGTTGTGCGCGGCGCAAGGCCTTGTGGCCGGAGTATAAAGGCACACGCAAAAAGCCGGATGATGCGCTGCTGAGCCAACTGCAAACGGCGCGCGATTTGGTGCGTGGGTTAGGATTGGCGGTGGTTGCCAAGCCGGGTATTGAAGCAGATGATTTAATGGCTTTTTTGGCGCGTAACGCAGCCGCCCAAAACGTGCCTAGCGTGCTTGCTACGACCGATAAAGACGTCTATCAATTTTTAAACAATTTTATTCACATCTGGCCGGCCGGCGGTAAAGACGGCTTTAAAGGGCCGGAAGCGGCGGTGGAAAAATTTGGCGTGCCGGCTGATTTTTTGCCCGATTATTTTTCCATTGTCGGCGACGCGTCGGACAATATCCCCGGGGTGCGCGGGGTCGGCCCCAAAAGTGCGGTGGAGTTAATTAACAAGTTCGGCCATTTAGAAGATATTATCCGCGCCGTCCATTTGGATAGCCCCGATATAAAACCTGCGTTAGCGCAAAAAATACGTGATCATGAAGGCGAGGCGCTTTTGTCTAAACAACTTGTAGTATTTGACTCCAATTTAGATATGCCGTTTACGCTAACAGATTATGAAGTGCATTTGCCGTCCGCAGAAGCTTTAGAAACACTTTTTGCGAAATACGAATTTAAAAATTTACTCAGTAAAATGGGGGGGAGTGTTTCTTCGGGTGTTCAAACGGCAGATACGTTGCCGGCAGAAGACATTTCGTTTGCTCAAGCACTTAAGTTAGCTCCTTGCAGACCAAGCATTTTTTTACATGTGCAAGATGAATGGCTCGTATTAGGAATTAGTGAAACGGAGCGTGCGTTAGTAGAAATTGCTAAAATCGAACCTTGGGAACTGGCACAAATTCAACAACTTGTTGAAAATGACGCGGTAGAAAAAATCGGGTACGATCTAAAACTTACCTTACGCGAATTAGAAATCAAAATGCCGCCGCGCTACATTACTTGTTTTGATGAACGTTTGGCCCGGTATTTGTTAAATCCGTCGGGTGATTTAAGTTTTGAATGTGCTTGCAACGATTATTTTTCCGTCCAAATTAGCGAAGAAGAACCACAGGAACTCTTGCGTGCGTATCATACGTTTGGTTGGAAATTGCGTTCGGTATTGGCGGAAAAATTAAAAGCAAGCGGTCAGTATAATTTATTAGTTACGTTGGAACTACCGCTCATGGCGGTACTAGCTAATATGGAGCAAAACGGTTTTCGTATTGACTCCGGTTGGCTAGAAAGTTTTAAAATTATTTTGGAGAAAGAACTTGCCCAGCTTCAGCAAAGTATAGATGTGCGCGCAGGGTATGCGGTCAATGTAAATTCTCCCAAGCAACTAGCTACGCTTCTTTTTGAACAGATGCAAATCCCGCCGGTCAAAAAAACAAAAACAGGGTATTCTACCGACGAAGAAGTATTGGAACAAATTTCGCAGACGTATCCGATTGCGCGCGAAATTTTGGACTACCGCGCCAATGCTAAATTAAAATTCACTTACGTAGATAATTTACTCTTAATGGCGGATGATGAAAACAAAGTTCATTCGTATTTGGATCAAACCGGTACGGTAACCGGGCGGTTGTCCAGCTCCAGCCCTAACTTGCAAAATATCCCGGTCCGCACCGAAAAGGGGCGGCTACTACGTAAAGCATTTTGCGCGGCCGAAGGGAATGTAATGCTCAGCGTGGACTATTCCCAAATTGACTTGCGTGTTTTGGCGCACGAAAGCCAGGACCCGGTGCTTATTCAAGCATTTTTAGACGGTGTAGATATTCACACGCAAACGGCGGCCCAGGTGTTTGGTGTGATGCCGCTGATGGTTACCGAACAAATGCGCGCTAGCGCAAAGGCCATCAATTTTGGTATCATTTACGGACAGGGGCCAATGGGCCTTTCTCAAGCGCTGGGTATTTCCATGCGCGAAGCCAAAGAATATATTGACAGCTATTTTAAAAACTTCCGCGTTGTCCGCCAATGGATTGATGATAATATCGCCCTTGCCCGCAAAAACGGTTATGTAAAAACAATGCTTGGTCATATACGGTATTTGCCGGAATTTAATATGGGGATTGGTTCCATGACCTCTTTTGCACAACGCGCGGCGATTAATACCATTGTTCAGGGTGGTTCGGCTGATATTATTAAAAAAGCCATGTTGGATATTTTTCAAGCGTATCGCAATTCGCCGGTGCAGATGATCATGCAGGTACATGATGAGCTGATTTTTGAACTTCCGGCGGCGCAGCTAAACCAAACGGCGGCGCAAATTAAAGTATATATGCAGCAAGCTATTGAGTTGCGCGTGCCGCTTGTGGCGGCGGCCAAAGCCGGGAAAAATTGGTACGAAATGGAAAAATTATTCGTATGAGTCCGTCCAAGCATGCACACATTTTAATCGGTTTAACGGGAAGTATTGCCAGCGGGAAAAGTACCGCGCTCGCGTGTTTTGAAAAATTAGGGGCGGCCGTTTTGTCTGCCGATGAAATCGTACGCGCGTTGTATCAACGTCCGTCGGTACGTTGCAAGTTAAAAGAGTTGTTTGGTACAAGCGACCCTGCCCAACTTGCCTCGTTCGTGTTTGATAACCGGCAAGCCCGCAAGCAGTTAGAAGCACTTTTGCATCCGCTTGTTTGGAAAAAAATGCAAACGCAACTGAAAAAAATGCCCGCGCGTTTGGCGGTGTTAGAATTACCGCTTTTATTTGAAGCGGGGTGGCAAGACCGGGTGGATATTACCGTGTTGATTTGCGGCGGGGA
Organism: uncultured Elusimicrobium sp.; assembly: GCA_902781765.1. Classification (GTDB taxonomy): domain Bacteria; phylum Elusimicrobiota; class Elusimicrobia; order Elusimicrobiales; family Elusimicrobiaceae; genus Avelusimicrobium. The sequence goes on from CACZKQ010000042.1 coordinate 5,343, forward strand.
AAAGTCGCGCGCGGCGCGTTTAAAAGCGCGTGGGCTTTGCGCTAAAGAATATACGCGGCGGCTTGCCGCGCAACTGCCCGAAGCGGAAAAAATCAAGCGGGCCGATATTTGCATAGTTAACGATAAAACCCCGCAAGAATTGCACGGAAAAATCACGCAGCTTTACCGGGCGTTACAACAGATTTACCATTTTTAAAGGAGTCATCATGGAAGAAACTAAAACGCAGGAAACATTAGAACAACCTGCACAACCGGCAGTAAAAGCCGAAAAACCTGCCCAAACAGCGGCCAAGACCGAACGGTCCCGCTCGTTTGACCGCCGCAACAATAACCGCGGTACTAGCCGCCCCAACTATCAAAACCAGCAGCCGCCCCGCCAACCTAACGGCGCAAAGCCCATGGACGCGCGCGCGCTTAATAAACTGAGTATGGCGGAGCTGACCAAACTAGCGATTAACTACAATATGGAAGATATTGCCAGCTTGCGCAAGCAAGAGTTAATCGGGCGCATTGTAGCGGTACAAGCCAAGCAAAACGGCTCGGTGTACGGCGGCGGTGTATTAGAAATATTGCCCGACGGTTTCGGATTTTTACGTTCGGAAGAAAACAACTATTTAGCCGGGGGGGAAGATATTTATGTATCGCCCTCGCAAATCAAACGCTTTGGACTACGCAAAGGGGATACGATTGAAGGACTTATCCGCCCGCCTAAAGATAATGAACGCTATTTTGCGATGCTCCAAGTGCAAAAAGTGAATGGGTTGGATTCCGATAAAGTGTACAACCGCCCTTTATTTGAAAACTTGACTCCGCTCCACCCCAACGAACGCTTTACGTTGGAAACGGATAAAAATTCGCTTACCCAGCGCGTGATTGATTTGATTGCGCCGATTGGGAAAGGCCAACGCGCGCTGATTGTGGCCCCGCCCAAAAGCGGTAAAACCATGATTTTGCAAGCCATCGCGCACTCGCTAGCTGAAAATTACAAAGATACCGTTTTAATGGTGCTGTTAATTGACGAACGCCCCGAAGAAGTAACGGAAATGAGCCGCAGCGTCAAAGGCGAGGTAATTGCCTCTACGTTTGACGAACCGGCCGATCGCCATGTTCAAGTTGCCGAAATGGTGATTGAAAAGGCCAAACGCCAAGCCGAAATGGGAAAAGATGTGGTGATTTTGTTAGACTCCATTACCCGTTTAGCGCGTGCGTACAATACGGTGGCTCCGTCGTCGGGCCGTGTATTGTCCGGCGGTGTGGAAGCCACTTCGCTCCAACGCCCGAAACGCTTTTTAGGCGCGGCGCGCAACCTAGAAGAAGGCGGCTCGCTAACCATTATTGCTACGGCCATGATTGAAACCGGAAGCCGTATGGACGAAGTCATCTTTGAAGAATTTAAAGGAACGGGTAACAGCGAGTTGTGCTTGGACCGCAAACTTTCCGAACGGCGCATTTTCCCGGCGGTGGACATTAACCGCAGTTCTACACGCAAAGAGAATTTGCTCTTGACGGAAGACGAACTCAACAAAGTGTGGATTATGCGCAAAGTATTAGCTCCGCTTGGCCCGGTAGACGCGATGAATATGCTATTGGAACGGTTATCCACGACGAAATCTAACAAAGATTTCTTCAAGCAAATGGAGCTTGGCGCGTTTTAAGCGAACCTTGATGATGACGACGAAACAACAGCCCCGGTTCTCCGGGGCTGTTGTGCTAGGGCCGGTAAATCCATTGGGCACTTATATTATCGTATGTACAAATTCGTTTTCGTAGCTTTCTTGCATAATCATTATAGGCATAGCAATCTAAACGTCCGCGACTCGGTCCACGATCATAATTCCATATCCACAGAAAATCAGGGGAAAATGGGCCAACTCCAAGATATTGTGTTCCTCCGTATAAGTTAATCCGTAGATTATGCGACCCAGGATTATTATAAGAATAAGCTAAACCTCCGGAAATAGACATCGGAAACGGCAAACTATCAGTACCTAACTCTTCCCAATTTTTAGCATAGTGTTCATGTTCCAAAAAATACATTTCTTGCGCGTTTTTGACAGCGCGTGCTAGTGGAAGCAAGCGTAATAAGCGCACTTTATCGACTGCCATTTTATATTGCGGCACGGCCACTGCGGCCAAAATACCAATAATAAGTACGACGACAAGAAGTTCCACGAGTGTAAAAGCATTTGCCTTTGTTATTACTAAGTCACCCTGAACTTGTTTCAGGGTCTTCAACGCTTGTTGTTGCTGTTCGGAAACGATTTGCGTGGAAGATGCTGAAACGAGTTCAGCATGACGGCCTTTTTTATAACGATTTTTTAATATCTTGTTTTTTGTCATATTTTCCCCTTTTTAATCTGCTTAAGGAGCCAATAAAAACGGCCGCTACATTTGAGCCTTTTGAGCTAACCCAAATATAACAGCCGTGGTTTGCCGCTCTTGCGAACGGCAAACACTCGGCACAAAACAAATGGGTAATTAGGCCATCTGCCTTGTGCCTCAAACGACTGTTTTTGGAGCTCAAAAGTGCCGTCAGGTTCCTGGCAGCTCTCCGTATTCTTCGTACGGTTCCAAAAACAGATAAAATTCGATACATCTACAACACCACCAGTATAGCAAATTTGTATAATAATTGGGTTCTAGTAAATGTATTGAAAATAATCCTTTTCTTTGCAATACCAATTTGCTATAATAAATCATAAGATTTTTAATTAAGGAAGAATAAAATGAAAGAAAAAATACATCCTACTTATGAATTTGTGGAAGTTACCTGCGCTTGCGGTAACAAATTTATGACCCGTTCCACTGCTAAAAATTTGAAATTGGACATCTGCTCTGCTTGCCATCCGTTCTTTACCGGCAAACAGAAATTATTAGATACCGAAGGTATGGTAGATAAGTTCAATAAACGCTATGCGAAAACCGAAGGTAAAACCTTGGTTCGCAAACCGAAAACGGAAGTAAAAGCCAAGGCCAAATTGGCTCGCAAACCGGTAGCTGCCAAAAAAGCGGCCGCTCCTAAAAAAGCCGCCAAAAAAGCCGCTCCGAAAGCAGAAGCTAAAGCCGAAGCAAAATAGCGAAACGTTTTAAAAAGAGCAGACAACCAAACGGTGTCTGCTCTTTTTCGTTGTAAGTAAAAGGAATAGTATGGATACCTCTAAATACGTAGCAGAATTTAAACAGTTGGAAGACGAATTGTCTTCGGGCAATTTGTCCGGCGCAGAGCTGGCCCAAAAAGCCAAACGCCATGCGTTTTTAAAGCCAATTATTGAAAAAGAACAAGAGCTAAACGCCGTGGAAAAAGCCATCGCGGACGACCGCGCTATGATTGAGGCGGGCGAAGATAAAGAGCTTGTCAAAATGGCGGCAGACGAACTGGCCGAGCTGGAAGAAAAATTGCCGGTCCTTCAAAAAGAGCTGCGTATTTTAGTGATTCCGCCGGACCCGAACGATTCTAAAAACATTTATTTGGAAATCCGTCCCGGCGCGGGAGGCGAAGAATCGGCCCTGTTCGCCGCTGAACTCTTGCGCGTGTATCAACACTTTGCGCAAACGAAAGGGTGGAGTACCGAAATTTTGGAATTTACGCCTACCGGCTTAAAAGGGTGTAAATACGTCAGTATGTTTATCAAAGGCGACGGCGCATATTCGTGGCTTCGTACCGAAGCTGGCACGCACCGCGTGCAACGCGTGCCGGACACGGAAACCTCCGGGCGTGTGCATACCTCTACGGTAACAGTGGCGATTATGCCCGAAGCCGAAGAAATTGATATTGAAATCCGTCCCGAAGATTTGGAAATGGAAACGTGCCGCTCCGGCGGTGCAGGCGGCCAGAACGTCAATAAGGTAGAAACTGCCGTTCGCATTTTGCACAAGCCCACCGGCATTGTGGTTTCCTGCCGTGAAGAACGCCACCAAGGTGCCAACCGCGAAAAGGCCATGGCCATGCTGCGCGCGAAACTTTACCAAATTGAAGAAGAAAAGCGCAACAAAGAAATTTACGACGAGCGCAAAAGCCAAGTAGGCACCGGCGACCGCTC
>CACZKQ010000043.1 GCA_902781765.1 uncultured Elusimicrobium sp.
CGGAAAAAACCATTAAACATTTGCTGGACAATAATTGCCGCGTTGTGCTAATTGCCCACCTGGGCCGCCCGAAAGGCAAAGTCTGCCCGGAATTTAGCTTGGCTCCGGTTGCGGCGGAAGTGGAAAAATTATTTGGCGTGCCGGTGCATTTTGCCAAAGACTGCATCGGGCCCGAAGCCGATAAAGTAGTAGCCGAAACGAAAAACGGCGAAATTGCCTTGTTGGAAAACTTGCGCTTTCATCCGGAAGAAGAAAAGAACGACCCGGAATTTGCCAAGCAACTGGCCAAACACGGTGAAGTTTTTGTGCAAGAAGCGTTCGGAACCGTTCACCGCGCGCATGCCTCTACGAGTGCCGTAGCCGACTTTTTGCCCGGCTGCGCGGGTTTCCTCGTACAGAAAGAAGTGGAATTTTTAGGCAAAGCGCTCGAAAATCCGGCCCGTCCGTTTGCGGCAGTAATCGGTGGCGCGAAAGTGTCCGACAAAATTTTACTGTTAAACAACTTACTTGATAAAGTAAATGTACTAATTATCGGCGGCGGTATGGCATATACGTTCTTAAAAGCCAACGGCGTGGAAATCGGCAAATCGCTCGTGGACGATACGAAGATTGACGAAGCCAAACAAGTAATGGCCAAAGCCAAAGAAAAAGGCGTCAAAATGTTGATGCCGATTGACTTCCGCGTATCCAAGGAATTTTCCGAAACGGCCACTGCTACGGAAACGGACGTCATTCCGGCCGATATGGAATCGATGGACATCGGCCCGAAAACCGAAAAATTGTTTGCGGACGAACTTTTAAAATGCAAAACGATTTTCTGGAACGGCCCGATGGGCGTGTTTGAATTTCCGAACTTCGCCAAAGGTAGCTTTGCGATTGCCAATGCAATGATTGAAGCCACCAAGAACGGTGCGATTTCCATCATTGGCGGCGGCGATAGCGTAAACGTGTTAAAGAAGGGGAAAATCAACCAAAAAGATTTTTCGCACGTTTCCACCGGCGGCGGCGCAAGCATGGAATTTGTGGAAGGAAAAGAACTTCCCGGACTTGTAGCTCTTGCAAAGTAACACTCTGACACAAACAAAACCCTCCGCAAGGAGGGTTTTGTTATTTAGTCCGGGAAAAGAATTGCCCGGTTTAGTAGCGTTAGCCAAATAACGGGAAATTCTTTTTAAGAAAATTTGTGTACTAACCACAAACCGGGCCTGATGTTTAGGCCCGGTCTATTTTCGCAAAAAAGAACTTCCCGGACTTGTGGCTTTAGCAAAATACTACTCATTTACCCATGCACAAAACCATTAAGCGCGCACTGAAAAAAAATTGTATAATGTATTATCATTTAATTAGGAGATTTACATGTATACACTCATTTTAATTATTCACTTTATCGTCTGCTTACTACTGATTTTACTCGTATTATTGCAAAGTGGGAAGGGTTCTGCCGCTGGTATTTTTGGAGCCTCAGGTGCGGATAATTTGTTCGCTAGCCCAACTGCATTTAACGCAGTCAATAAATTTACCGCAATTTTAGCAGCCGTACTGATGGCAACTTCTATTATTTTAACAATTGCGTCGCATAAAGCGGCCTCCAGCTCGGTACTAGATAAAGTAGAAATCCCAGCTTCTGCACCGGTACAAACCGGCAAATAATTTAATAGGTATTACCGTCGGGTAATGCCTATTTTATGCTTGCGAAGTATTGTTATTTTTGATAGAATAGAAGTGGAATAATTTTGCAGATTTTCGCGCAGATGGCGGAATTGGTATACGCGTGCGTTTGAGGGGCGCATGCCTTACGGCTTGAGGGTTCGAGTCCCTCTCTGCGCATAAAATATAAAAACCGGATTTTCGTCCGGTTTTTTATTTTTATATGCAGAAGCACACCAACTGCTTGGTGTGCGTGAGGGACTCGAAAGGCGCAGCGTTGTACGAGTTTTGCCGTCAGGCAAAGGCGAGTACCGCGAGCCGGGGCCGCGAGCGGCGAGGGTCAACGAGCCGACTTGTGGCCGAGTTTCTCTTGCACAAGCGAGCAAACTGCTTTGCCTGTTTAAGTCTTACCGTATGGACATATAACCTTTCTTTCTGGTTTGGAAATGATTTACAAATTGATAGAATCTTTTTGAAAATAGGGGGGGAAAAAAATTTATGTCCAAACCAAAAACAATTTATAATCTATCTTTTAATGAAAGTTTACGTCAACAACAGGGGCATCTTATATATACCTGGCTGCGCGTGCCCGGCGGTTGGAATTTAACCGTGGAAAGCGACCAAGGAATCACAAATACTTTTATTCCGCAAAGTAATGAATTTAAAGAAATCGCGCGAGAGTGGGAAAATTATTCCACCGATTTCGTATCTGAAAAAATAGTACGCGATTAAAAAATGACTGCACGTCTTACGTCGGGATTTGATATAATAAAGTTATCTTTTGGCAAGGAGAGCGCTTTATATGTCCCCGTTAACTGCTGCATGGATTTGTTGGGCTATTGTCGGTTTATCTCCAATCGCCGGTAAATATGCCGTCGGTATTATTAGCCCGGTATTGCTGGTTTTTTTAGGCACGTTAATCGGTGTACTTTATTTTACGCCTTGGGTTACTAAAAATCATCAGTGGAAAAATCTTTTTCACGCTAAAACCTGTTGGAAATTTTTATTTATCGGTACCTTTGGAACAGCACTTCCGTTTACTATTTCGTTAATTGCACTTCATTACACAACCCCTGGGAATGCAGCTATTTTACAGCAAAGCGAACTAATCTATTCTTTATTATTTGCCGCTATTTTTTTAAAAGAATTTCCAAGCCGCGCTCAACTTACCGGAAGCCTGTTAATTCTAACCGGGGTTTTGATTATTTTGCTTAAAGAACATTACACTCCACGCTGGACAGGGGATTTACTTATCGTCGGCAGCACATGGATGTTACAAGCAGGGTCTACGGTAGCCAAAAAATTACCTAAGGAACTTGATTACCGCTTAATTGGCATGGCGCGCAATTTATTTGCCTTGCCAGCACTGCTGATTATTGTAACTGTACTGATCTATTTACACGAACCGTTTACTTGGCAACCTGTGTTAAAAATGTTCTTGGTCCTTGGTTATACCGGGTTTTTAAAATATGGCTTGGCGATGGTAGTTTGGTATAAGGCTATCCGCGCACTTGACTTAGGAAAAGTAACAGCCATTTATCTTTCTTATCCGGTGCTTTCTTTATTGCTTTCTGCCTTGCTAGGCTTTGAAACACCCACGCACATACAACTTCTAGGCTTAGTGGTTACACTAATTGGCGCTTATTATATCAGTTTAACCGTCAAAAAAGAAGGGCATTAAACGTGTGAATAAAGTACAATATAAGTATGTTTACTATTTCACCGGTTTATGCAATTTGGATTGCATGGTTTGCTACGGCTATCAATGTGGTTATTTCCAAGTTAGCCGTACCTTATGTTACCTCTGCTTTATTCATATTTTTATCGTGTTTTATTGCAGTGATGTGCTTTCGTTTTTCCCTTGGAGAAGAATGGCGGAAGTTGTTTCGTAAAGATGTATGGCCAAAAGCATTAGGCATGGGTACCTTTGGCACTGCCCTTCCTATGACTATTTTTATGGTTGCCTTGAATTATACAACACCTGTAAACGCTTCTATCGCCAATCAATTTGAAATTATTTATTCGTTAATTCTTTCCGCCATTATTTTAAAAGAACACCCTTCTTTAAAACAAATCGGCGGTTCTATCTTAATTTTATTAGGTGTTGGCATGATTATTTTGGAAGGGGGAACTTCCATTCAAATTAAAGGAGATTTAATGGTAATCGGCTGTCTATGGATGTATCAAATTAGTCATATTTTTGCTAAAAAATTACCGACCGATTTAGGCCCACAGACGATTGCCGCTGCCCGGGCATTATACGCATTACCTGCGTTAGGAATTTTATGCATAGCCCTGTTCTTTATCCAAGGCTCTTTGCAGTTTAATGGGCAAGCACCCCTATTATGGATTGCGCTAGGGGTTAGCGCTATTATTAACTATTTCTTAGGAAATTGCTACTGGTATCAGGCCATTCGAAATATGGATTTAAGCAAAGCTACCGCTATTATCTTGTCGTACCCGGTCATGACCTATGTTTTATCGGTTTTATTCCGGCAGGACCAAATCACATTTTATAAAGTACTCGGCATGATACTGGCCGTAGGTGGAGCCTACATAGTTACATTACTTGCAAAAGGAGATAAGAAATGAAAAAACTCGTTTTATTTGATTTAGACGGTACGTTGGTAGATGCCGGCGGTTGTGGCCGCCGTGCGTTGGTAAAAGCCATTGAAGTTTTATATGGTAAAAAGCCGGAATTTGAACATGCGCTTATATCGGGCCGGACCGATTTGGATAATTTTTCCATTGTTTACGGACTTGTCAAAAACGGTAAGAAACCCTCAGCCGCCGAAATGAAAAAAATGAAAGCAACCTATTTGGAACTTTTACCGCAAGAAGTACATGCTTCCGTACGTTGCAAGAAATATGATTTAGTGCCCGGCGTAGAAAAATTTTTAAATTTACTTGCTAAAACACCGGATATTGTACTTGGTTTAGGCACGGGAAACTTACAAGAAGGAGCCCAATTAAAATTAGAACCTAGTAAACTCAGTAAGTTTTTTACTGTCGGCGGGTATGGGGAAGATGGGCATACGCGCGAGGACATGTTAAAAGCAGCCGTAAAACGTGCCGAAAAAAAGTACAAAATAAAATTCACGCCGGATCAAGTATTTGTCATTGGCGACACACATCGTGATATTGTCGCTGCTAAAAATTGTGGATTTCACAATGCAGTTCTTACCAACGGATTTGGAGATGCTAAAAAAATCCAGCGTGCGGCTGCCGAATTAGAAATGCCTGATTTTAAAGATATTACCCCTTTCTGTGTTTGGTTAGGAATTAAAACCGATCCCAAAGGAGTCAAGCGCGGCAGTTATATTATGCCTGCCAGCGCCATTGAACACGTCTTTTTTAGCCGGACCGGCATTGATGAGGACCGTCTAAAAATGTTACGTATCAAAAAATACGAGGATTTAGAATCCGGAACAATCATGTAAGAGGCTTTTATGGAATGGTATACTGCTGCTGAACGTTTTACAGAAGCTTTATCTTCTTCGGATCCTACGCCCGGTGGGGGGGCGGCGGCGGCCCAAGCCGGCGCGATGGGAACAGCACTACTACTCATGGCAATCGGAACCACGTTGAAACGAAAAAATCTAGAATCTGGCACAAAAAATTCTTTAGAGATAGCGTCAAAGCGCGTGGGTTCTTTAAAAAATCAATTAAAGCGTTATGTACAACAAGATGGGGAAGCTTATGCCATGTATCTAACGGCTAAGCATATCCCAAAAGAAGATCCTTCCCGAGAATCCGCCTTGCAAACTGCATTGGAAGGAGCCGCACAAGTCCCTGCGGATACGGCAGCCACTGCGTTACAAGTGTTAAAAGAATTAGAACAAATTGAACCTTATATTGCTCCCATTATCCTGGCCGACGTATTATGTGCTAAACACTTATTAAAAGCAGCGATTCGCTGTGCCATAGAAAATATACGCGCCAATATGGCATTTATTCATAGTGAAAAATTACTGGAAAAACTGGACAAACAAATCCAACTCTTTTTAAAATTTTGTTAAGAGGGTAATATGACAGAAAAAGCAAATAAGCGCAGTGGAATGTTGGGAACTATTTATCAAATGTTGCCGGAAATCAATGACGATTATGCCGCTAAGTTAGTCTACACGCTGGAAAATAAGAAAACAATCGCCCAACTGCAACAAGATATTGCCGATATTGCGGCTCAATTAAATTCGGATTCTACATTTACCGATACCATTGTTGCCAAAATGCTTTTAGATGAAATCACTCTCCCTGCCGCCCTACGACAACTTCGCATTTACAACAATGCAACTTCTATCAACGAATTATGCGCCGCGTTGGAAATCCCGGTAAAAGATGTCGGTACGCTTTTGGAAGTGTATGCCTCTTGTGCTTCCAGACAATATTTTGATGAAGCATTCGCCAACGCGTTAAAAGATGTGCAAGCTGACGCAAAATTAACAGATGAGCAAAAAGCCTTACATGCTGTCAGCACTTTGTTAGAAAATGCAAAACAGCTTTTAAAAGAACGCGCCGCGTTCCCTAAAAAAAATAAACAAGAAATATTTGCGATTGCCGATAAATACCATTTATCTCTTCAAATCACGTCCGGACTCATTGAATTATATACACAAACCGCAACCATAGAATTTAAGCCGGAATTTGATAAATTACTTCAAGTAGTTTTAGCCTCTAATAAGTCTAATGTTTCACTTTGTGCTTCCCTTTGTGCGCGGGTACTGCTAGGCCAAATTACAGTGAAAGATGCTAAAGATATTGCGCATATTTCGCAATTACTTCATGAGCAAATTTTAGAAGAAGACTTGATGATTATCGCTTGCCGTTACTTAAAAGCAAAGCAACCGGAAGAAATCGTTTCCACATTTCAAACGGTACTTCGCCGCCTGGCGCATATTACTCAGCCGGAAGAAAATTTGGGCCTGGCCGTACGTGTTTTAATTGACGGAACAGCCGCCAGTTTGGAACAAGCCATGCAACAAGCTTCTTTACGGCGAGAGCGCGAAATGTTACGGCGCAATTTGGCTAAAAAAGATTTATATACCGGTTACGAATATGAACTGGCTGAACGTTTCGGAGGAAAGAAAACTTTTGTGCAGTTGGAGCATGATATGCATGATCTACTGGATACACTGCCCTTTTGTTTAGATAAAAATGATAATAAAGAATTAGCCTGTAAAGTATTGTTGGGAACCCTTAGTCAAGAAGAGGCTACTAAGCAAGCTCAATATTTGCGGGATTTAAAAGCAAAAACATTAACACAAGGGCTAGCACCGGAACTCATGAAAAGTTACTTAGGCACCAAGCCACCAGAGGAAATTTTGCATTTTTTTGAAACATCATTGGCGCCCTATACCTTTTGGAAATCAAATCGGGAAAAACATATATTTGCCTTGCAGACTTTGGTGGGGGAATTAAATGGCACTTATAACCGAAGAATTTCCAAATTTGTACTGGATATGTTGGAAACAGGCTCGTCGTTGGAATTGATGGGAGATATGTTAAGTAACATTCAAACGCATAAGACAAGTGACGCAGAATTGGATAAATTATTGGAAATGTATCGGCATGCCCGTGTGGATTCCAACGCATAATCCATTAAAAAAAGCTATCCATTTGTGCTATAATTTGCTATGCTATTATCGTATTGTTTTGTATTTATTTTCAACAGGGTGAGATAACATGAGATATTGGGTCTATATAAACGACAAGGTTGATGGTCCTTTTGACGAGGATAAATTGGTAACGCTGCAAGGCTTTACCCAGGATACGTTGATTTGTTCCGAAGACACTGCTAATAGCGGAAATCAGGAATGGGTCAAAGCATCCTCTATTTTTGAGTTTGACCAACCGGCTGTGGAACCGGCTACTGCGGCTACCCAAAACATGGCAGCAGTATCCTCCGCTGCTCCGGATCAAACCAGCAACGACTTGGCTGCGGTTTTGCTTGCCAAATTAGACGCTTTGACTAGCCAAATCACCGGATTACAAACAAAATTAGATGACATGCAAAGCAAGCTGGATGATGCTATTACCAGCCAAAAACAAACCCCTACTGCTACCACAATGACCCCATCCATGCCGCCCATGGATGATTCTCATGCTAATACCATTACCTTAACTCGTCATGATATAGAAGCCCAGGTAGAACAAGCGCTTCCTCCGCAACAAGAGCAGCAGGAAAAACCGCTTGACATGTTGGGCCCTGTGGATTTAGGGGAAAATACTTCTCCTGATGACGACTTCTCTTCTAAAGCAGGGGAAGACGCAGTAGTAAGTGCGGCGCTTGATTCACTCTATAACGCAAGATTAGCACAAGAAGCAAATGACGCTAACGAAAATACTTTTCAAGATTTATTGACGCCTACGCAAGTTGCTAAATTATCTGAAACGGCGGATGCTGCCTTGGCCGCCCAAGAAGAGCAAGCACGTACTTTAGATGAAGCTTTAAAGCAAGTAGAGCAAGATGCCAAAGATCCGGAAACGAAAAAGAAATTGATAGATTCTTTCTCCACCGCTCCGCAACAAGATGTAGTGGATCAAATTATCCAGGAAAAAGAAGAAGAAAATAAAGAAGATTCTGGGGCCGGAATAGCGTTAGCCGCCGGAGCTGCTGTTGCAGCCGGTGCAGCGGCCTTATCTTCGTTGGGAGATGATGAAAACAAAAAAGAAGAAATCACTTCCAATATAGAAGAAGCCCCTGAGCTTTCTATTTCAACACAGGAGCCTGCGCCTGTACCGGCAGAACCAACCCCCAGTGTTCAAGAAAATTCGGCTCCGGCTTTTGTGGAAAACAATTCAGTCTTGCCTTCGTTAGACTCTTCCGATCAACCGGCGGTTGTAACGCAGGAAGAACCCAATACCCAAAGTGCCTTAGAAGAATTAGTACCCGGTGCTAAAGTAGAACAGAACGACGGTGTACTTATTACCGAGCAAGATTTGAAAGATGCTTTTGCCGAACATAAAGTGGAAGAACAATCCGTAGAGCAACTATTTGGATTAACTGGATCGGCAAACACGCAAGCTCAAGAGGAAACAGATTCTCCCCAAGAAGCTCCAAAAATGGAAAACTTAGAGGTTCTACCGTCTGTTGAAGCGCAAGAAGCTTCCCCTGAAGAACCGGCGGCAGTGTCCAATGCTCCGGCCAATCCAAATGAGCTGACTGAAATTCAATTAAAAGAAGGTTCTACCTATTTAATTTCGGATTTTGTACCGCCGGCACATACAAACGGCAATGCTATTCCGAAAGAATTGGCCGGCTTAGAAGCTAATAATCCTACCCCAAATGACCCGTCTGCTACACCGGATGGAAAAGAGGAAGAAGAAGTGCAAGAAATGGTTTCTCTAAAAGGCCAGGTAGAAAAACCGGCACAGGCCTCTGCGGATGTACCTTCTGATGTAACCGTTTCGCAAGTGATTTTAGAAAACACGATTCGCTCCAAACGCGGTGCTTCTTTAGATATTAAGACCGTTCCTATGGTACCGGAACCCGGTGAATCGCAACGGTTGCACTTAGAGGGGATGGATGATGATTTAAATACCCAGCACGACTTGCAAGAAGCTGATGTAAAACCGGCTAGCAATATTTTCCACGACCG
>CACZKQ010000044.1 GCA_902781765.1 uncultured Elusimicrobium sp.
ACTTGGTATCAAAATAACCTTGTAAATGAGGATAAACATAATTGAGGTATTCACGCGTTTTCTTATTTGCTTCAACTACTTTGGGAGCATAAGAATTAATGACATCAGCTATTGCTTCACGAAATTTAACCTTTATATTTGTTAAATCAGCCGAGGAAAGATTCAATGCCTGTCTTGATTCATTTACCAGATTGATATCATGCGATTTAACGATGAGCAAAAATATCATTTCATAATCAGCCGGGATGTTTTCAGTGTCAATTACATCCAGCGGCATATTTCTGTCATCTATTGCTATGCCGGTAATTATACGAGATTCATTCGCAGGGACTTCTTTTATTGAATAATACATATCCACCGAATCGAAAAGCCCTACGGCATATTCCATAGGATATTCAGTGAAATCAGGGATGTCAGAAGTTTGAATTGTTTCGGTACGGTTAACTCCATCAATAGTTGCGGAAATATTGATTGTTATTTCATGCTTCTGTGTTTTTTTCCTTAAATGCGTTAATTGCCTTAGGTTTATTTTTTACCAAAGGCTTGGAGTCGGCCCGGCGGGTAATTTCTTCTCGTTCCAGAAGAAATTTTATTTTACAACAAGTTTGTTTGGCCACGATTTTTATTGCCTTAGCAGTGGCAACAATCATGACGCGTTCCAGAGGCGGGATGTTGTCCTTACTAATCGGCTTGTTTTCTTACTCTTTTTTGTATTTCTATGCAATTCCCCGGCAATTTAAAAAGCGTTTAAAAAACATCTTTTTGACTTTAGTGGTGTTGATATTGACTACCGGATGGATTGCAACGCACACCCAAGATATCAATGCATTTTCCCAACGAGGGACAGGTTCGTCGGAGCAAACCCGTAGAATGTTATATGCTACTGCATTTAACATGCTGAAAGATTATCCGGTATGGGGCATTGGTATCGGAGCTATGCCGGTTGCGCTTCCCGCTTACATGCCCTATATGTTAGACAGTTACGTAGAACGATTGCATAATGATTGGTTGGAAATGTTGTTGGGAGTAGGGTATTTAGGGGCTTGTTTTGTTTTATTTGGGTTGGGATGGTTTTGTTGGCGTGCCTTACGGTTGTTAAAGCGGCTGGAACTAAGGAAACAATTATTATTTATTTCGCTACTTAGTGTGTTAGTTGCTATGAGTGTGGGCAGCTTGGTAGACTTCCACTTCTTTATTCCGGCCAATGCACTTCTCTTTTTTATGGTGTTGGGGATCACTGCGGCTCCCAGTTATGCTGCGGGGCATGTACACCAAATAGAAGTAAACGGGCTAATTAAATTTTTTATAGTATCTCTGCTCATGCTATCACTCTACATTCCTACGAAAAAAACGTTGGCTTGGCGTCTTGGCATATTTGGCAGTGGCCTTAAACATGAGGCCAAATCGGCTTGCTATGCAAAAGCACTTGGGCTTTATCCGTCTCCCCGTTATGCGCTGCGGTTGGCAGCTAGTTACTGGAACGCAGCTCTGCATGCTTCTTCCCCCCAAGAACAGAAAAATTTGATTAAAAAAGCGCACGCTATTACGCTGATGTATCTCCAATTATATCCTCGGGACAAAGAACTATCTTATCTTTATGTGCGCATCCAAAAGAAGATGGGCAAGCAAATCTAAATTTGGTAAAATAGCTAATATGAAAAACTTAACATCACTCATCTTAAGTGGGATGAGCTTATTATTGGTAGCCTGTTCAACGGCTTCCGTAACGGCACCCACTCATACGGCACAAAAATCAATTTCACAGCAAGAAGTATTGCAAGGGATCGCACAAGTTCGCTCCTCGCAAACTTATAAGCTGCAACCCGGAGACCTGATTAACATTCAGGTATTTCGCGAAGATAGCATGGAACGTACGTTGCGTATTAGCGGAAACGGAAGTATTACGTTTCCTCTTGTAGGTATAGTACAAGTGGCAGGATTATCCCAACAAGAAGCCGAAGATCACTTGGCTAGCAGACTTAGAGAATTTTTACGTAATCCGCAAGTTTCCATGTTGGTAAAAGAATATGGCAATAAAACGGTTTATGTGCTTGGACAGGTGCAAAAACCGGCTGCTATTCAAATCCCGCCGGAGAAACAATTAACTGTTTTGGAAGCTATTACTTCCGTGGGCGGGTTTACCGAAGTTGCCAACATTTCTAAGGTGCGTGTTTTGCGTATGGAAAATGGCAAACAAATAGCGATTGATGTGGATATATCCCAAATTACTAAACAAGGAAACAAATCAATGGATATTGCTTTAAATCCGGGAGATGTGGTATTTGTCCCCCAAAGCATATTTTAACGGATAAATTTTATGGACAATATGAACACAACAAATGCAGAGTTGGACTTGGGTGAGCTTATTGCAATTATCTCCAAGCGTTTTTGGTTGATTGTAGCCTTTGTACTACTAGGTACTATTGCTGCCGTATTTGTGAACGCGATGATGCGGCCAATGTACGAGGCAACGGTGCTTTTGATGATTAACAAAGAAGATGCCGGTAAAATTGATGCTTCACCGTATGGGTCTTTTATGAGTGAGGAAGACTACTACCGTACCCAGTATCAATTATTGGAAAGCCGGTCTTTGTTAGAGCGCGTTTATGAACAGATGGATTTAAATCAGTATGAGCAATTTGCCAATCCGAACGGTGTGAAAAAATTGCATGGGGCCCTTAAAATTGACCCTATTACACGGAGCCGCTTGGTAAATGTGCGTGTGCGCGCGTATGATCCGCAACTCGCTGCCGAAATTGCGAATGCGGTAGCCAACACGTTTGTAGCAGAAAACGTCAGTAACCGGATTTCTATGGGGCAAGATGTTATCCGTGCTTTGGAAAGTTCCGAAAATAGTCCTGCCGAGCAAGAATTGTTAAATTCTATGCCGCAAGTAGTCAATAGTGATTTTATTAAATCATTAAAACAACAAGTGGCTGATTTAGAAAGCCAAAAGGCAGAATTGGCGGCTAAATATACCAATCAACACCCGGCGTTGCTCTCGGTAAATGGACAACTCTCCGCTTTAAAAGCGCAAATTAACCAAGAAACTCGCCGCTTAGTGCAAAGTATCAAAATTGAGCTTTCCGGGCAATTTTCCGGGAACAATATCCGTGTGGTTGATCCGGCGATAGTTCCGGTAAATCCCGTTTTACCCCGAAAAGTAGTCAATTTAGCAATTGGTATGTTTGTTGGGGGCTTACTGGGGCTGCTTATTGTATTTGCTTTAGAATTTTTGGATCAAAGTATTGATTCGTCGGAAGATTTAGAGAATAAGTTGCACATTCCATTTTTGGGATTTGTTCCAAAGGAAAAACGTAAGGAACGGGAAAATGAATATGCTACGATGCTTAAACAAGGAAATTTTTTGTTAGCGGAAAATATTCGTAACATTCGCACTATGCTTGGTTTTGCATTAGCAGATAAGCCGAATGCTCCTTTTCTAATTACGAGTGCAGTGCAAGGCGAAGGAAAAAGTAATTTATCTTCTAACTTGCTGGTAGCATTGGCCCAATCCGGCAAAAAAGTTCTTTTAATTGACGGAGATTTACGTCGTTCGCGCTTGCATAAAATTTTTCATTTGTCGCTAGACAAAGGACTTAGTAATATTTGGTCCAGTGATGCCAAGAAAGCGGATTATGCTTCTAACATACAAAAAGTAGCGGACGTGAAAAATCTATATGTGATGACTTCCGGCCAACGTCCCCCCAATCCGGCGGAGTTGTTAATGACGCCTAAACTAAATGATTTTTTGGCTTGGGCGCAAAAGAATTACGACCAGGTTATAGTGGACTGTCCGGCTATTTTGCCGGTAGCGGATACAATGTTATGGGGTCGTTATATTCCGCGGGCTATTTTCTTGGTACATTGCGGTAAAACAAATGCTAAACTTGCCCAAGATGCCTTAAACAAGCTTGAAAAGGCAGGTGTTAAATTGTTAGGGGCTGTGATTGGCCAATATAAGTTGGGTGGCTTAACCTATGGGAAATACGGTTATTATAAAAGCTACCACTACTATGAAGATAAAGAAAAGAATTAAAAACGATTCTTATCCTCTATTGTAATAAAACAGGCAGACTAAAAAGTCTGCCTGTTTTATGTAAAGGAAAAATAAGCCTCAAAGGGGGAATTTTCCTGTCTCGTACATCTTGTTATTTCTTTGTGCGCTATGCTGGAGTCGTTTTAGCATTTGGTTGTTGTAACAGAACCAGGAATGAAACTAAACCAATAAGGGCGGTTGTTATACGGAATAGCTACATGGGCTAAATTTTGAAATCAAAAACCCTGGGACTTAATTTTTCCCAGGGTTTTAATTTTTTGCATCTAATTAGATTAGAACATTGCTTTTACGAAGATACCTGCTTTATTGTTATCGTATTCAGCCCAATCAGAGTTAGAAGTGCGGGTGCGATATTGATACCATACACCGGCCATTAACCATTCTTTGAATAGATAATCAATTTGCGGACGCACCGTATATAAGGTGTCGTGGCGTTTATTACCGGCTTCTTCGCGCGCATAATCCATGGCTTCCCAACCGAGCAATACAGAGGCGGAAAGTCTTTTGTTAAACTTATGGGCGGCAGTCAACGCGACAATAGTATCGGCGAAATAGCGGTTGACACCATAGATGGTTTCTTCCATTTTCCGTTCGCCGGATAACTTGATAGTATTGCGGGAGGTCGCTTGCCAGGTTAATGCAGCATAGTACCCAAATAAGTCCGGATGATTTTCAGCGCCTTGCACATCATGCGAATAATCGCGCATAGCATAGGTAGCTTTTGCCGTACCAGTTACTTTCGGAGCAACTTGTCCGTTAATTCCCAACCCGATTTGATGACCGATAGAATTGCTCAGCCCATTGGTTTGGTAAACAATGTCGGAGAACATATATTCGGCAAACAAGTTCGTTTTGGTGTTGAAGTTGTAAAATACCTGGGCTCCGGCATTGAAACGGTTACGGTTCAAGTAATCCACTTCGCCGTCAAAATAGCGGTCAAAAATATCTTCTACCGCAAAACCAAAGCTAATGAGTTTTTCATGGCTGGTTTGGTAAGAAGCATAGGCCGTATTATTCAAACGTTTGTAGCGATCCGTAATAGAACTGTTGGCAGGGTCAGACGTGTAAAGTAAGCGGTCGCCCAATTTGACATATTGGTTAGATACTTCAGCAACTCCTAAGGCGTCCCAGTAGTTGTTGGTACTCGGTTTTTCGGTGTAAGCATTGTAGCCAACCAAAGCACCGGCTTTGAAATTTAAGCTGCTGCCGGGAATGCGGGTTTTATAGTCAGCCCCTACGCGCGTAGTGCTGATGAAAGAATCCTTTTTTTCGCCGTAAGCTTTCTTTTTAAGATAAATATTATCGTCGTAGCTAATATCTTCCGTAGCGATAAATTTAATCGGTTGCGCTGCAAAAGCAGGAACAACCATGAAAGCGGCTAATGCAAGAACGAATAATCTTTTCATGTTAGTTAATTTCTCCTTTTAGTTGCGAGGAGCCGACGGGCTCAAAACGGTTTCTTCATATACGTTTTGCACGGCTTGCTGGGCAGCACCGCTGACATCCGTCATGGGATCTATGACAACTGCTTCCGGATTTACAAAGGCAAAATCATATTCGGCAACCGAGTTAGGATTTGACAAGCTGTTGTCTTGTGTAGCGGTAACTTTTTTTGCAGTAGAATTTGTTTTTGTTACTTGTTTAACAGTATTGGCTTCTTTTTTTGCTGCAGTGTTAGCTACTTGCGCTTTTTGAGCTTGTGTTACTGGAGTCGCTTGGGTTTGTGTTACCGCAGCCGCTTGCACTTTAGCTGGTTCATTCGCCGCCGGGCTTTCCACTAACACATAACTCGCCGGTTTTGCGGTGTTTGCCTTAGCAACTACCGGGCGAGAAGTGGTCGCTGGTGCGGCAGCTAAAACGGTTGTGTTAACTTGTTTCACAACAACAGGTTCCCCTGCCACATTGGCAGTTTCCGTTACGACAGATTCTTCAACAACGACAACCTGTTGCGCATCAGCGGCAACTGGAGCCGGCTGCGCTGCTTGAGAGACTGAAGTTTTGTTATTATTTTCAGCCGCAAAGTTACTGTAGGCAGCATGTGCCGCAAAAGCAACGGCAACAGCAACTACAATTCCTATCAATACGCTTTTCATGACAGTTCTTATTTCCTCACTTTCTAATAAATAAAATATACATCTTGGTAACATTGTAACATTTTATTACGATAAATAACAAGCAAAAAAAGGTTATTTTGGCCGTATTGCGTTTGACAAGTTTATAGTTCTATTTTACCCGCTGGTTTAGTTCCTTAGGTAACTTCAAATAAAGTATAATGAATATATGGTTTCTTTAAATAAAGTATTTCATTGGTTTATTACAGGGGGAGCAGGGTTTATCGGTTCTCACCTGGTAAAAGAGTTGGTCCGTCAGGGCCAACGAGTAACGGTTTTTGATAATCTTTCCGGCGGGAAATTGGAAAATTTGACCGCAGTGAAAGATAAGATTACGTTTATCCAAGGGGATATTCGTGATTTTGGTGCTTTGGTACAAGCCAGTCAAGGGGTTGATTATATTTTGCACCATGCGGCTTTGATTTCGGTGGCGGAGTCCATGGCTAAGCCGCAAGAAACAGCGGATATTAACGTACAAGGAACGGTAAATGTATTGGAAGCTGCACGTAGCAATTGTGTGAAACGGGTTGTGTTTGCCTCCTCGGCGGCAGTATATGGTACCCGTCCGGAACTTCCCTATACGGAAAATACTTCTATAGATTGTCAATCTCCTTATGCTTGGAGTAAGCAGTCCGGGGCAGAGCTTTGTCAACTCTATACAAAAGCCTACGGGGTGGATGCCGTTGCGTTGCGTTATTTTAATGTATTTGGTCCGGGGCAAAATCCCAATTCCGCGTATGCGGCAGTTATTGCTAAATTTATGCAGTTTGCGGCAGATAATAAGCCGCTTGGTATTGATTGGGATGGTTTGCAAAGCCGCGATTTTGTTAACGTAAAAGATGTTGTTCAAGCAAATCTGTTAGCTGCTACGAAAGCTATTCCTGGGGAAATTTACAATGTGGCTTCCGGCCGAACCTACACACTTTTGGAATTAGCAGACACCCTTGAAAAAGTATCCGGTCGTAAATTGGCGCGCGTGAGCCGGCCTAAACGCCCGGGAGATGTGCATGAATCTTCTGCGGATATTTCTAAAATAAAAGCTATTGGTTATGCTCCTTCAGTTACACTGGAAGAAGGCTTAAGCGAAATGTGGGCTGAAAAAATGGGAGCGCATGAATGACGGGACGTTTATTTTTTATTATTGATACGTTAACATTTTTTTGCTTAACGTGGAGTATCCTTTTCTTACGTCATGGCGGATTAAGCTGGGTGGGTTTTAGAAATCAGTTATACGTTTTCATTCCGATTTTTTTGTTGGCGAGCTTTGTATTATGGTTGTTTTCATTTTACGACGTAAAACTGTTGCGAAAGCGTGTGATTGCATACAAGCGCCTGGTTATTGCTTACATTATTACTTTATTAGGTTCTGCAAGTATTATTTATTTTTCGGAAGTTATTCCCCTTCATCTTCCCACTCCCCGGCGTATTTTAATTGTTATTTTATTTGTTTATTTTGCTTACATTTATTTGTTTCGGCGCAATTATTTTAAGTTGGATTTTGCGAAAACAAATGTTCTTATTTTTGGTACTAGCCCAACGATTGATAAACTGGTAAAAGGGATGAAGATTTCCCGCGGATATCGTATTAAATCTTACGAAACGCTGCCGGACGTAACTAAAAGGTATAATCTCAAAAATTTAGATATGGTAATCGTAGGGAGTAAGCTCTTTCGGGACAATCCGCAAGCGTGGGATGTTATTACCCAACAATTTATCGCCAAAGGAGCTTGTGTGGATACCGATTTTAATGCGTATGAACGTATTTACCAACGGGTATCTCGTGAAAGTGTGGAAGATAGCATGTGGTTGTTGCGTGGCATTGGAAACCGGCGGGAAAATGGAATGTATAATATGTTAAAACGGGTCATGGATATGTTGATGGCAGTATTGTTACTACCTTTCGCTATTCCGCTCGGGTGCTTAATTTGGCTGTTTATCCGGTTTGTTGATGGTTATCCGCCTCTATTTATTCAAAAGCGTGTAGGATATTTAGAAAAACCAATCTATGTCTATAAATTTCGTACTATTAAACCCGGGGGTACAGAAGAAAATATTACCCGGTGTGGAAAAATTTTACGTCGTTTTCGCTTAGATGAAATCCCACAGCTTGTTAATGTACTTAAAGGTGAAGTTTCGTTTGTTGGGCCACGGCCTATTTGGGGAAATGAGCATGATTTTTTAGCAAATCATGTACCTAATCATGCGTTGCGTACGATTGTAAAGCCGGGAATTACCGGTTGGGCGCAACTCAATTTCAAAGCTCCCCCCACCTATTTTAACTTTCGTAATGAAGACCCGGCAGCCTTGGATCCCCGCGCATTTGAGGCGGCGTTTACCCGCTTCTCTTATGACGTATGGTATATTAAAAATCATTCCGTTATGTTGGATATTGAGATTTTGGTTAAAACGCTAATTCGTATGTTTATTAAAGATTCAACAATCAACTAATTATGACGATAAAGAACTTATTTTCATTTTTGTTGATAATTTGTTGTGCAAATGTACTTTTTGCACGCGAATTTCCGTTGTGCATGTATAGCGTGTCTGACGTGGAGGACCTTTCCCTTCTAAAAAAAGCCGGATTTACTTGCATTCAATCTTATGTGAAAGAGCCAGAAAAGTTAGCTCTTTTAGCGCAAGAAGCCGCAAAGCAAGAGCTAAAAACTGTTTTTTATCCGCAACAGGTAATAGGTAGTTCCTACGAAAAACAAGCCTCCTCCTGGCCGGTATTAGCTTGGTATATTGTAGATGAGCCGGACGTGGCAAAATGGAGCCGTCCGCGCGTGCAAGAGCAAGAGAAAAAAGCTAAAACTGTTTGGCCGCAACATCTTACCAGTTTGGTGGTTGGACGAGGACGCACCCTCATTCCTTATTACGATTTGACAGACGTCATGATGGTGGATTGGTATCCGGTGCCACACCTGGAGTTAACGTCCTTTGGGGATAATGTCGCTTGGACAAAGCAAGGTATGAAGCACTATGGAGCGGATGACCATCCTTTGTGGGGTGTGGTGCAAGCGTTTGATTGGAAAGAATTTAAACAATACCGTCCTG
>CACZKQ010000045.1 GCA_902781765.1 uncultured Elusimicrobium sp.
ATCCGGCAATACGGGCCCGTTTACCGGAACCGTTTTCTACAACACTTTGAAGTACTTTCTGCATAATTTGAGCGGTTTGCTCGCTAATTACACGGCGGATTTTAATGGGTTTAGCTTTCTTTTCAATTTTACCGTTTGAATATTCAATTCTATCCACTAAATGAGGCTGCATCAAAATTCCGCCATTTGCAATTGCCGAATAAGCTCCAATGAGCTGAATGGGAGTAATGGCCACCCCATAGCCGTACCCTTTACTGGCGGTATCTACCTTGGTCCACGTATTGTACGGAGCTACACTTCCCTTAGATTCACCTGTAAAGTTAATATCTGTTTTGGAGCCAAAACCAAATTTTTTAATGTAGTAAAATAAATCCTTCGCCCCCAATTCTACTGCAATTTTACCGGCTCCGATATTAGAAGATAATTGCATAATTTCCGGAATCGTCAGGTAATCTTTATCGTGCTGATTATCCCGTACTATTACCCCTTTAGCCACTTCCCATTTACGTCCGTCCATCGGGATACTGTCCGTAATACCAACTACCCCACTGTCTATAGCAGCCGAGATACCAATCGTCTTGAACGTAGATCCCGGTTCATAGGTGAATTGAAACGCTAAAGATTGACCGTCTTTGACCGGATAAGAAGCCGCTGCTAAAATTTTACCCGTAGACGGTTCTTGAACTAAAGCCACCCCTCTTTCCGCTCCCACGCTTTCCACTGCTTTATTAAGCGCCGTCTCTGCATAATATTGGACCAGCTCATCAATTGTTAAATAAACGTTCGACACGGATACATCTTTTTTTAATTTCCGGTCATAAATAATTTGCCCGCGCCGGGCACGTTTGACACGTTTTTTGCTGATGTCTTGGCTAAGCTCGGAGTTGAACATTTTCTCTATCCCTGATAATCCCAAATTTTTAGAATTGGCAGCCCCAATAATATCTAATGCACTATCTCCGTAAGGATGAATCCGCTCATATTCCGGAGTCAATTCCAAGCCTTGTCCGTCGGCCGTTTGCAAAAAAGAAGCAAGCTCAATGTATTTATCCGGTTTAATTTTTTTAGCCACAAAAAAGAAATTTTTTGCACGATTCCATTTTTCTTCAATTCGTTTTCGGGGAATATCTAAAGTATCGGATAAAAAAGAAATTACTTTTTCTTTATTTTTCACGTACTTTTTGCTAATGCCGCAAGAGTGGGTTCGCACGGATTCCGCCAGCGGGTGGCCATTTACGTCTAATATTTTTCCGCGCACACGATCTTCTGCCAAAAAATTATAGATAGCGCGTTCGGCTTTGTTGGAAAATTCCTCGTGCATAAAAGTTTGCAAATAGAATAAACGAACAAAAATAATCAAGGGAATTAACAACATGATTAACCCCACCCAACGCATGCGGTTTTTAATATTAAATACAAAAGGAGCAGAAACTGTTTTTTTATACATATTACTTTTCTTTTAAAATAATCACTTTATCCGGTTCTTGTTGGACAAATCCTAATTTTTCATGCGCCAGACGTGAAATATTTTGTGGACTAGAAAGGCGCAAAATTTCCAATTCTAAGTATTGGTTACGCGCTTCTTTAATTTCCACTTCATTTTGAAGTTGGCCAATCGTGCGCCCGGAACGGTTAATTTCAATACGCATCCACACAACTCCAAACGCAAATAAACAAAGTAAAAATACAATTCCAAAAATACGCATTAAATCCTCTCTATTACACGCAATTTAGCACTGCGCGCCCGGCGGTTTTTTCTTACTTCCTCGTAAGAAGGAACTAGTGCATGTTTGTTTATCAGCCGGAATATTCCTTCTTGCGCTAATTTTTTAAAGTAATTTTTAACCAACCGATCCTCTAAAGAATGAAATGTAAGTATAGCCGCACGCCCTCCTTGCTTTAATAAACAGGGCAAACAGGCAAGCCCCTGCTCTACCGTTTCCAATTCCCGGTTACAGGCAATTCGCAACGCCTGAAAAGTTTGGGTAGCCGGATGTGTTTTTCCGCGCCTTGGGAGTACACTTTCTACCACATTGGCTAGCTCCTTCGTTGTGGTAAGAGGCTTTTCTTTACGCGCACGCATAATTGCCAGCGCAATATCCTCTGCCCGGCGTTCTTCACCATAATCTGTTAAAATACGAATCAAATCTTCCAGCTTCCATGTATTGACGATAGTGGCCGCACTGATTGGATTTTTTAAATCAAAACGCATATCTAAAGGACCATTACTCATGATACTAAACCCGCGCTGAGGATTATCCAGTTGATACGAACTTAGCCCTAAATCTAACAAGACACCATCTACTTTTTCAATACCTTGCTGGGCTAACAGTTCCGGCGCTTGTGAGTAACTGGCATGAAACGGAATTAAACGGGTATCATTCACGTTTTGTTGCGCCATTTGCAAGGCTTCCTCATCTTTATCAAATCCGAAAATTTGTGCTTGCTCTCCTAAGCGCGTTAAAAAATAGCGCGTGTGGCCCCCAAGCCCCAAGGTACCGTCCACATAAATACCTTGCGGATTGATCAATAACAAATCCGCAATTTCCTCTGCCATAATCGGGATATGTGTCCACTGGGCCATATCAAAATCCCCCTTGATAACTATTCGTTGGTACCATTTGTAATTGATTGATTTTAGTGGTTTTCCCGGTTGCTTGTTTTGTAGCCGGAGGCACCATGGCCGAAGGCGGAGGCGTTTGTAATATTTTGCCTTCGCGATAGGCTTTTTGTAAATCGTGCAACCATACATTCTCTAAGGCACTAACTTTATTAAACGGCATCCCGTAGGCGCGATACAAGGCCTGATGCATGGGAGCTTTATTTTTTAATTCGGTACAAAATTTATAAAATTCATCTCGGGAACGCGTATTAAGCAAGTAATCTACCACACTGTATGCCTGGGTATAATATAACCCGGCTTTCTCGGTAGAATAAGAACTAATATCTTCGGTTTGGGTAAGTGTTTCTAATGGGATAATATGCCCGGCTAAAATTTCGCGCATTCCCTGATCAATCCAAGCTGGTTTTTTCTTAGAAGCGTGTACTTGCATATAAACGGCCATTCCTTCGCTCAGCCACAAGGGAGAAATTGTCGGCAAGAAATAGCCGTCAAAATACAAATGCGTCAATTCATGTACGGAAAGCGGGTAGAAGCTATTGGTCTCAATCACATACATACTATCCGCCTTTAAATCGGAAGAAGCTCCCGACCAAGATGGTAGTTTGGTAAAATCCATATAACTTCTTTTTTCTTCAAATAACATGACTAAAATTTTGTTGGGTTTTAATACGACTGTAAACGGTGTTAAATCCAACATTAAATTGCCATGAATATTATCCAACACTTTTTTAATAGTTTCTGTAACCGGATGTGTTTGGCGATAAATTAAATAATTAAAAGTATCTGCTGTTAAAAACCCGGGCGGAGGAGGCGCCCAGCGCACTTTATTAGCGGAATCAGTCGGACGATGCGGTTGCGTGGGGATTCCTTCCAACCCACTCTCACCCTTCTGGGAAGCCACTCCGGCAATATTTTCAAGCCCGGTAATCATTTCATTAAATGCTTTTTCGTTGGGATTAGAATAAAGCTGCGGTTCTTGTTCACCTGTTTGTTCCGGCAATGGAGGGATTGAAATATCCGGCTGTTCTTCTTGGGCATGACCTCGATGAAAATCTGCCGGATCTTGCTGCTGAACAGGCTTATCGGAAAATAAGGATTTAATGAGTTTCCCCCATTCCCAATCACATGCCCAAGCACAAGATGTGTGCCCCAATAGCAAGCTCCCCGCTACAAAAAATGAAATTAAAAATCGTCTATTCATACCCGTTTTCTACATAATACCAAATGCTTAGGCAATTTATCTTGCACAAGTTGATAAGGGAATATCCCTTCCCAATCAGCCCCATATTTGGAGGGGTCTAATCCTTCTGTTTGAGGAGTCTGCCCCTGATAGGCTACAAACACTCCCCCCGGCTTTACGATAGAAAGACAAATTGGCAAAATATCCGGTAATTGCCCCATAGCGCGTTCCGTAACATAATCTGCAGGATTTAGAAATTGCTGTCCTAAACGAACGTTTTTTACAAGTACATTGGTAAATTTTTCTTGTAAAATAATCCAATTTAAAAAAACACACCGTTTGGTTAAACTCTCTACGAGTATTACCTGTGCGGTTGGAAGAACAGCCGCAATCGTTAACCCAATAAAACCAGCCCCGGCGCCGGCATCTACAACTGTAAAATTTTCTTGTCCGGATTTACTTGCCAATTGGGCAATTTTAGAAGCTCCAATAATTCCATCACCCAAATGCCGGTAAACAATTTCTTCTAAGGTATTGGCCCCGGTCAAATTAAGTTGTGCCTTTTTCTCTAAAACGCGCCTGGCATACCCCAGCAATTTTTCAGCCGTTTGCGGAGTTATTAGAAGGCCATTGTCACGCGCAAAACTAGTCAGCTTGTGCTGCATGTTTAAGTCTCCTAAATCGCTCAATATGAACCGCTAACAACTGAATATCTGCCGGAGTTACACCGGGGATCCGGCTGGCTTGTCCCAGCGTTTGGGGTTTTATTTCCCGTAATTTTTGCGCACTTTCAAAAAGCAGACCGCGAACAGAAGAAGGATCAAAACCTTGGGGTATTTTTATAGCATCTACCTCTGCTAATTTTTCCGCATCTTTTCGGTTGCGCTCGTAATAACCGGCATACTTTTGGTGAATATCTGCATGCGTACGAGCTTTTGCTACCGACCAAGGTGCGAGATTGTTTTCTTCTTCGGTAGAAATAACCGCCTTGGGATTTTCAATCAATTTTTGAGTAAGCGCTTGATATTTTTCAAACGGTGCTTGATACGATTTATCCAGTAGTCCCAGTCGCAACGCATGGGGTGTCAAGCGCAGATCCGCGTTATCATTTCGCAGCAAAATACGATATTCCGCACGAGAAGTAAACATCCGATACGGTTCATTGACGCCTTTGGTTACCAAATCGTCAATTAGTACCCCGATATACGCTTCGTCGCGCCGCAAAACAAACGGGTCCTTACCTTGTGTTTTGAGTGCGGCATTGATGCCCGCCATCAGCCCTTGGCCACCGGCTTCTTCGTAACCGGTGGTACCGTTGATTTGTCCGCCCATAAAAAGGCCGGGAACAAGTTTGCTTTCCAAATGAGGGAATAAATCCATCGGGTCGGAGCAATCATATTCAATTGCATAACCCGGGCGCGTAATGGTAGCATTTTCCATGCCGGGCACAGAGGCAATCAGTGCGCGTTGCACATCTTCGGGCATACTGGTTGAAAAACCTTGAATGTAATATTCTTCGGTATACAGTCCTTCCGGTTCTAAAAATAACGGGTGGCTAGTTACTTCCGGAAATTTTTTAATTTTATCTTCTACCGATGGACAGTACCGAGGCCCCAGTCCATGAATATTTCCGCTATACATGGCCGAACGCTGAAAATTTTCACGTAAGATTTTATCGGTATCCAAAGTAGTCCGCGTGATAAAACAACTTAAAAAATGGCGTTTTTTCTGCTCGTTTACATCCGTAAAATGAGAAATAGGTTGCAAAGGATCGTCACTAGGCTGCAAGCGAAATTTGGAAAAATCCAGTCCGCGCGCGTTGATACGCATGGGCGTACCCGTTTTAAAGCGCGTAATGTGAAGCCCTAGCTCATGACGTATATTTTTGGCAAGTTCGTCGGAGGGCATATCATTATACCGTCCGCCGCGAAACAGTTCCGTCCCAATATGGATTGTCCCCCCCAAAAAAGTACCGGTGGTTAAAACAACCGCCTTAGCATGATAAAACGTATGGCGAATGGTTAAAACACCGTCTACATGCCCGTCGGTAGTAGAAATTTTAGCGGCCTCATCTTGCATAATGTCCAAATTGGGTTGCAGTTCCAAAAAGTGTTTAAATGTAAATTGATAGATTTTTTTATCGCATTGAACGCGCGGAGAATGTACGGCCGGACCTTTGCCGGTATTAAGCATATGATAGTGGATGGCGGCATGGTCCGTTACGCGGCCCATTGAACCGCCCAACGCATC
Source organism: uncultured Elusimicrobium sp. (assembly GCA_902781765.1). Taxonomy (GTDB): domain Bacteria; phylum Elusimicrobiota; class Elusimicrobia; order Elusimicrobiales; family Elusimicrobiaceae; genus Avelusimicrobium. Next base: position 6,054 of record CACZKQ010000045.1, read on the forward strand.
AATTTCGCGCACAATTTGCCCCTTAGCAATACCGCCGATAGAAGGGTTGCAAGACATTTGGGCAATGGTATCTAAACTCTGCGTTAAGAGCAATGTTTTAGCCCCTAATTTAGCAGATGCAAGGGCAGCCTCGCAGCCGGCATGGCCGCCGCCAATTACAATCACATCATACACGGTTGGACAAATATACATTTACTTCCCCATACAAAATTGTGAAAAAATAATTCCAAGTACATCATCCGGTGTCACTTCGCCAATTAAATCTCTTAAATAGTGCAAAGCAGCACGAATGTGTTCTGCATAAATTTCGCCACCGGCATTGGCCGATAAACGAAGCAAAGCTTCCTCTAATTCCGTTTGCGCACGAAGTAACGCTTCGTAATGACGCAAATTAGAAATCATAAGGCCATCTGCGGTATGCGGATTTTCTACCGTTTCCGTCAAAAAATTTCGTAAATCAGGCAATCCTTCGCCGCTCTTACAAGAAACCTCAATCCATGGATACGGTGTTAGTGTTAAATCGGTTTTTCGGACTGATTTATCTATTTTGTTCCGCACGATACACGTCCGTTTATTTTGTTTTTGTACTTCAGTAACTAATTTTTTTTCTTCATCAGATGCTTCTCGTGAAGTATCTTGCACAAATAAAATAACGTCCGCCTTTTCCATAGCCAGGCGGCTTCGGCGCATACCCTCTTGCTCGGCCGGATCTAACGCATGATCGCGGATTCCGGCTGTATCTGTTAGAATAATTTTTTGACCGTTGATTTCTAACGTTTCTTCTACCGTATCACGGGTAGTTCCACACGCATCTGCCACAATTGCGCGGTCAAAACCCACCAAGGCATTTAGTAAACTGGACTTCCCGCTATTAGGTACACCGACAATGGCGACCTTCAAACCTTCTTTGATAAGTCTACCTACCGAAAAAGTATTTGTCAGTAATTTAATTTGGGCTAAAACATCAGTCAATTCTTTCTCAATAAAATCAGCAGAAAGCGGTGGCATTTCTTCGTCTACATCATCTAAGCGAACTTCAATTTGGGCAAGTAACGCAGCTAATTTTTGCTTTAAAGTTTCCAAACGCGCACTCATTTTCCCGTCTAATGAGTTCATGGCTAAATCGTGAGAAGCTTTATTACCGGCAGCAATCAAGTCGCATAGGCCCTGAGCTTCCAGTAAATCCATTTTTCCATTTAAAAAAGCACGCTCGCTAAATTCCCCCCGCTGAGCGGGAACCGCTCCGAGCTGGCAAAGTAATTCTAACACACGCCCCTTGATATACGGGCTAGCATGTAAAGCAAATTCCACAACATCTTCTCCGGTAAAAGAATGTGGGGCCTGAAAATAAGTAATAAGTGCCTTATCCAATACATTTTCCCCGTCGTAGAGCGTACAAAAAACTTGCTTGCGCGGTTCAAAAGTATAGTCTTTGCGTAAAAATTTTCTTAATAAAGGCAAAGCCTGCGGGCCGGAAAGCCGCACTAAAGCAACAGCTCCGCCCACTCCGCTAGCCAAGGCACAAATCGTGGAATTTTGCATATATATATTTTATCAATTTTAGGCCAGGTTTTGGCGGTTTTTTAATAGACGTTTTTAAGACGAAAACTAGCCCGGCAATTTAAGCCGGGCTAAAGGGTATTGTTTAAAGTATAGATTTTTAAATTATTCATGCGACGCAAAAATAATTTTAGACAAATCTAAAATATTTTATTCGTTATTCACTATAACAATTATTATTCTTAACCGTGGTGCCCATGATACATCCAGTTACCGGCGTTTCAAATCCTAACAATATACACCCTCCCAGGGTTTCTGCCGGCTCATAACACAATCGCTTCCCCTGCTGAATAGACAGGTATACTAACTTTCCATCTACATTTAGCGTTGCGGAAGCAAAATCTTCCCCCGAACCGGATGCCGGGGTGTGAAAAGTTAAATAATCTTTCACTTCTAAATCTTCTTGTTCTGCCGTGGGGGAAGCTCCATTTTTATCCACGAGCGTAAGCATTAAATCCGAAAACGGATAAATCGCATTGGCACTTCCTTCTTCCATATTTTTAAGTCGCTCGGCTTCGTTAATCGATTGCAGCCCGGACCAAGCTTCACTAGCCCGTGTTTGCCACACAGCTTTTTCATACTGAGGAATAGCTATTGCGGCCAAAATGCCAATAATAAGCACAATAACTAATAACTCAATTAACGTGAATCCTCGTTTAAAAGTTAGTATTGATGTAGCCATAAAGGTAACCTTTTACCTATTTTCCTAGAGTGTATCAAAAGAAAGAAAAAAGAGTCAATATTTTTTATTAAAAGAAACACGGCAATTCAAAAAGAACTGCCGTGTTGAGTAGTTTTATAACTTTATTTTATTTGTTTTCAGTAGGTGTATTTTGCGCTTCCAACGGTTGTTCAAAAAGCGGACCGCAAGCTTCAGTTTGAGTGGCAGAAACTTTATCGGCTACAGGAGCCGGTTGTGTAGCTTCAGCTTCAACAGGTGTAGTTTCAGGCTGAGTTTCCACAATAGCAACTGTAGTTTCTACCATGGCAGGAGTATCTGCCGTGGACGTAACTTCCACCACTTCTTCTACTTCGGCAATATCTTCTCCAATAACACCGGGGACAAAATCAGCAGGTGCTTGGTTAGCTTTTGAATTTGCAATTGCTTTTTCTGTTGGGCGCAAGGTAACTTTACGCCATTTTCCTTCCCCTTCCGAAGCCGTTACGACAAAATCATTTCCTTCTACTGCCCGGTGAATATACCGACGAAGTTGTGCACTCATTGGACGGAAGCGAAACACGCTATGTCCGCTTTTAATAAGGGAAATTCCTTTTTCAATTTCGGCATCAATTTTATCTTCTGCTTTGCGCCAATAGTTTTGCGTATCGGTAATCACCGAGATAGGAGTGTCAAAATGGCGGCTCAAAGCAAGTGTAGATAAATACTGAATGGCTTCCAACGTTTTGCCTTCTTTCCCAATCACAATAGCCGGATGATCACAATCAAATGTAAGCAGAATACGTTGTTGTTTTTCGT
>CACZKQ010000046.1 GCA_902781765.1 uncultured Elusimicrobium sp.
CCTCACCGTCAGCAAGCATACTGTCGATGAGGCGAAATCTTTCAAGTTGTGTGTGAGTTGTTTTATGACCAGACATTTCACTTCTCCGTTATAGAGTTGTTTTCAGAATCTTTCAGATCATCTTTATGCCGCAGCGTATACCAGATAATTCCTACGCACCAGAAGAAAGTTGCAATAAAATTAAAAAAGATTGCCATGCGGAGAGACGGCACATAAATCATGGCGAGAAAGTAACCTGCGAAGCCCGCGATGCTGCCGGTCATATCTATGAGGTTATCGTAAGAGGCACGGTCTTCGGATTTTTTAAAGAACCAGGCTCATTAACGAGGAACACACTATACTGCTTGACAATGGTAACTGGCATAGACTTAAACCCCTTGGTATTTTTCTTATTGTAGCAAAAAAGTTAATCGGGCGATTCGTTTTTCTGCTCCCGGCTACCTGTTGGGTAAACCAACGACAACATTTGACGGTGAATTTTCCCGTTGCTTGCTACAAGCGTTCTTCCAAATTCTTCTAATTTTTTGTATTTTTTACCTTGGTAATCGGTTACTTTTCCGCCGGCTTCTTGCAAAATTAAAATTCCGGCCCCCACATCCCAAGGATTTAAATAATCTTCCCAATATCCGTCCAATCGCCCGGCAGCCAGCCAACACAAATCCAACGCGGCCGAACCCAGCCTACGCACGTCATGGCACGCATTTAAAAAACGCCCAAAACGCGCTAGTAATTCGGGCAATCGATTAAAACGATCATACGGAAAACCGGTAACCAATAGCGAGTTTTCCAGGCATTTTGTTTGAGAAACATGAATTTTTTTACCGTTTAAAGTGGCTCCCTTGCCTTTTTGCGCCAGGAAAGTTTCCCCAGTGATGGGATTTTTCACGCCACCTAACACCGGTTCATTTTTATAAAAAAGAGCAATAGAAATACTGCATTGGGGAAACGTATGCGCAAAATTAGTAGTTCCGTCAATGGGGTCAATAACCCACGTGTAAGGAGAATTTGTTTGTTTGCGGGCGTTTTCTTCGGCGTAAAAATCATGCTCGGGAAAAGCGGCACGAATTATTTTTAAGGCGACTTGTTGGCTGGCACGGTCTGCTTGGGTAACCAAATTGGCTTTCCCTTTTAATTCGTAGGAAACTTTGCCGAATTTTTTTTGCACTACTTGCGAAGCTTTCTCTAAGGCTTGTTGTAATACTTCAAATTCTTTTTTCATTTTTAATATCCAAAATTTCTGCCATTTCAAGTTTTTCTTGCAGGTACAACATGGCTTTGCAGTCGTCTTCGTTGTACATAAGAACTTTGTTTAACAGTTCGTCATTTCCTGTTTTTAGCCAACTGGTGAAGTAGACCATGCTATCCATGGCCCCGCAGTCATCTTGCCGCCATTGAAAACCAAAAGCCGGTGCAGCCGCTTTTAATGAAAAACTGGGAGCCGGCAGATAAAAAGCTTTATTGACGGATACTTTTAAATCGTAACAAATAGCACAAAGTGCTTGCAGGTGCGCGGCATGCGCAGGATGTTGGGCCGCTAATTTCTTCATTTTACGGACTTCATATTCCGTCCAGTGATACAAAGCAGTTTGGGAAAAATCTTGAATGTAATTATAAAAATCTTCAAAGATTTTGATTTCTTCTTCGGGAGATTTTGCCACAAAACTGACGTATTTGTTTTTTTCTTTATCCCAGATTCCAATCAAATACACAAAAGAAACATTGTCTTTGGTGAATGTTTCGGTTGCTTCAAAATCAAAATACAAGTTATATTTTTTAACAGGAGGCGGGAAATGCCCGGCTTCACGCAAGATTGGTTTTTTGTGAAAATAGGCCAACGCATTATAATAGGAATCCGTTGCATGCGGTTCTTCCAAAATCGTTTGTATTTTTTCCAAATCTGCATGGGCGAGGTCGTCCGTGTTATAGATTCCGTTTATTTTAAGGCATTGGCGCATTTCGGTATTAAGCCCGGGCAGCATAAGTAAATCTTTGGTTTGGGCAACCATTTTATTTGCAAAAACGCGCCAAGGGGAAGAGGCCGCTTTAGGCGGTTTATGTGCTTCCGGCTTGGCTTCTCCGTCCCGGATTTTACGCCAAAATGCAAGTTCGCGTTCCAAGCGTTCCTGATGGTCACGATACGAAACACCTACTTGTTTATTTTTTAAAAATACCCGCGTATCGGAAGGTGTATATTGCTGGATAGCCCCCAAAATGTGATTAAGCAAACTAACTTGCAACGCGTAATGTTCCTTTAAATCATGGGCGCGCTTAAATTGAAATAAATGGTAGTGGTAATTACCAAAGCGGCTGGGGGCCTGGTCCGATTTGACGAGCAAATTAGCTCCTCCATATACGTTTTGGGGTAAATTCCACAGTAACGCATTTGCGATGGCGGATTCCCCGCGTGCCATCGCGGCTAAGGTGTTTTTAAAACGTTCGGTTTCATCTGCCCCCGAAACAAAAAATACTTCCGGGAATTCCTGCTTGATCCATTCATCTCGGGTATTACGGTCTGTGCGGATTTTTAAATTCTCATAACGGTTTGACTCGTAAACCGCTTCTTCGGCCGGGGCATGAAACGAGCACCAAATACTAAACGGATCTTCTAGCAAAGAAAACATTTTAGAGGCATTAAAATCCTCTTTCCCCGGTGTGCGATTAGCTGAAAACGTATCAAGTAATGTTTGTAGTTCTAGGTCAGTCATCAATGCTATTCTAGCTTTTTTGGGCCGATAAATAAATATGCTACAATACCTATATGGCAGTCTTGCACGTAACTAAGTATGGTGACCCTATTTTACGCCAAAAATTAAAACCCGTTAATTATAGCGAGTTAGCCCCTCGTTTGCCCCAGTTGCTAAAAGATATGGAAGAAACTTGCCTAGCCGTACATGGGGTTGGTTTAGCCGCTAATCAGATTGGGCTTGATTTGCGCATGGCACTGATTTTAATCCCTGTTTCTGATGAAGAAAATGCACCGCTAAAGCGTTACGTTATTATCAATCCGGAAATTATTGCCAAACAGGGCGAAAAATTGGAAGAAGAAGGTTGTTTATCTTTGCCTGGGTTGTGGGCCGAGGTGAAACGTGCAACAGATGTTACGCTAAAGTACGTAGATGAGCATGGAAAAGAACAAGTGAAGCGTGCGCGCGGCTTGTTGGCCAAAGCTTTTCAACACGAAGTTGATCATTTGGACGGGAAACTGTTTATTGATTTAGTGAATCCTACCCTAAAGCCTGAAGTAAAAAAAGTAATCAAAAAATTACGTCCCAAATGGGATTAAGTGTACTTTTACAAATTTTTCACAAATACCCCGGAGGAAGCCCGGGGTATTTTTATGTGATTGGATGATTTAAAGCCGTTAAAATCGGTTATATCCTCAAAACAAGCCGTTTGACAAAGTGTATGATTTGTATTACACTAAAGCGATAAAGTCGCTTCTTGCTGGATTTGGGATGAAGCCCTTTTGGACAAGAGCATGAAAAGAAATCGTATTTTGTTAGTGGAGTTGCTGATTTTAGCAATAGTCAGTGGCATTTTTTTATTCCGCTTGTTTGGCCAGATGAGGTCCGCTAGGGGGGCTACCGTTGCTTCTCCCAATCAGGAGGATACTGTTGCCGTGCGTGAGGAGATTTTGTTGCCAACCTACGTGAAAGAAATTCCCGTGCGTGCCCCGGTGGCGTTAAGTGGGGCTCCTTGGCAAACGGTATTTGATTTACGCAAAGCGGCGGTTGCACAATCTCCTTTTGCTCACGAAAATTATCGTCCGCTTGCAGAAGTATTTGGTCGTATTGTTTCCGGGAAACCGTGGTATGCATTGACCCTTTGCCGCGGACAAGCACATGCGGAAACACAAGGAGTATCCGAAGAAACGCGGTTTATCAATAATCCTACGGCGTTAGTAGCTGTTTCCCCGAGTGTTATTTTCATTAACGATATGAGTTATGATTGGTGCTTACAAGAAGATTATAATACGATCATGCAGAAAATTACATATGACGGGGTTCGCAAAGAAATTACGGTTACTTACTTGAATTTACCCCTTCAAACGCAGGGGAATGTTCATTATGAGTTAAATGGACTTAATGCGCGGGATTTGGGCTATCCTTTTGTCTACGTAGATAAAGCGCGTTCTACGTACGAGTTGTCTTTTCCGCGGGAACCAAATGCTTCTACGGATGTATATGAATTTCGTAATTTTTTGCATGTGGGTTCTTCGTGTAAGGTAACAGGAGGATGTAATAACGGGTCGCCCTATCAACCGGAAGTGGAATTTGACAAACCGAAGCAAGATGCGGTTGTGCCGCGCGAAATATATATTAAATTGTGGCGAGAACGTCCGTTGTCCCCTCAACAAACACCCGATTTAGTGGAACGAATTATCATTTTGCCTTAATTGCGTACTGCTTTTTATGATAGCTATACAAGTATTTCAAATTCTTTAACAAGGACACAGAAATTCGTCCGTTTGAAAGTATTTGCCCACGGCTCTTTAGTATAATAATAATTACGTTTTACTATTTATGCTGGGAAATATTTAGAAAAAACAATGAAACAATTGGTATGCATATTCATTGTAATAGCCGCAGCGGGCTTTTTTTTACCCTACTGGCTATATGATCAATTTGGTTCTGTAGACATTTCTGCTATCCTTTTTCATTTACAAATGCCTACTTCGGATGCGTTGGCAGATTGGACGCGTGGGCTTGGTCTTTGTCTGATAGAAATCGTCCTGGCCAGTACGCTCTTGGGAATATTTTTTTATACGGCCCGTTCTCGGCGACGAAAAATACTGTTTTGGTTGGTATTGATAAGTGTGTTGGGGTGGGATATTTATAATTTACAGATTATTGGTTATTTGCGGGCGCGTATAACAAACTCTGCCTTTATTGAGCAAAATTATGTTTCCCCATCCAACGTTTCAATAACTGCCCCTACGCATAACTTAATTATGATACAAGTAGAATCCTTGGAATCATCATTACAAGACCGCGCATCAGGGGGGCTGTTTGATGTCAATTATATTGAATCGCTTACACAATTAGCCCGGGAACATGTATCCTTTTCTCATTCTGGTTTATTTGAAGGAGCGGTAGTATTGCCGGAAACGGGATGGACGATGGGGGCACTGGTTAGTGAAACAGCAGCACTCCCATTAAAAGCTTATAAAATACATACATCCTCTGACCAAATCGGTAACGATTTTGATCAATATACTTCATTTTTGGCGGGAGTTACGACGTTGGGTGATATCTTGCATGACTTCGGATATCGTAATTATTTTATACTGGGATCTAATAAAGATTTTGCCGGACAAAGTAAGTATATGCAACAGCATGGTAATTATATTATTTACGATAAAAAAGATATTATAGATCAATTCCCTCATATTTCTGAAAATAAGGGTTGGTGGGGCGTATATGACAAAGACCTTTACGCTTTCGTCAAATTGAAATTATACGAAATTACACAAAACCCGCAACCGTTTAGCATGATTATCCAAACTATTGATTCACACCGGGAAGGTATTTTGGAGCCGGATTGCAGTTCCATATATCCCTCTCAAATAGAAAATGTTTATGTATGTGTGGATAAGCAACTCAATAAATTTATTACCTGGCTTCGTGCCCAGCCCTTTGCGGCTACTACTACGATTGTGGTCATAGGAGATCATTGTAATATGAGTACGGGGCTTTTTAAGCAGACTGTTAACAAAAAAATAGGCCTTTATCAAGGTACAGAGCGTAAAGTGTTTAATTTATTTATTAACTCGGCAATTACTCCTGCGCAAGAAAAAAACCGTCAATTTTCTACGATGGATATTTTCCCTACTACATTGGCAGCTATGGGGGCACAAATTGCTGGGGATAGGTTAGGATTAGGTGCTAATTTATTTTCGCAAGAGCCTACTTTACCAGAAAAATACGGCTATGATTTATTGTTCAAGGAATTGCCTAAATATTCCTCTTTTTATAACAAAGAATTATTATATAAAGAGCCGTAATATTTATTTTTAATAGCGGTTATTATCGCTTATCCAATTAGTGAAGGACAAAGAATTTTAAGCGGTTTCATCTGCCAGATTTTCTTTATAAATAAAATCATTATCTTCGGTTAAACACGCGCGGGTATACTGTCCTTAGGCGGTACTGCTATTGCATCTGCCCTCGCAAAAGGATTATTCATAAATTGCAAAAATGCGCCCAAAACCGCATGCTGGAAGTTGTTTATAAAAAAATCCCCGTCAGGCAAGTTGCCTAACGGGGATATATGCTAATAATTTAAAACTAGAATACGGTGCTTTTAGTTTTCCTAGCACTATGCTGAATATTTTTTATCAAACAGGCAATAAACAGGCAAAATTGATAGCTTTTTCTTTCCAAAGCGGCAATGAAGCGGCAAAAAATGATAGTTCTTTTCTTTCCAAAGCGGCAGTAAAGTGGCGAGAAATTTTCCCTGTAAAACAGGGTAAATACAGGGAAAAACAAGGAATTTATTTTAAATTTTAAAGATTTTCTGTATTGGCACCCAGTATAAATTCCTCCAATTCCCTACAACCCAAAACAGGGAACAAGCAGAGAATTATTTGTTTAACTTGTATTTCCGTGCTTTCTTAGACGGATCTGCTACCACCACAAAACCTTGCCGTACCCACTTTTGAAGTAACTGCCTAGCCGTTCGGCCAGCAAAATGGAATAGTTCTTCCACATCTTTTGACGTTATAAATTCGTTCTTTTCAAACAAGACGAGTGCTTGTTTTTGTCTTGCATCTAGCGCGTTAATGGCTCTGCTTTGGTCTTTCTCTGTCCCTTGCAATTGTAAATGTTTTTGCACACTTTGGAACGAATAGAGCATACCGGATACAAAAAACTCAATCCAACCGGTTATATCGGCTTCGGCACGGCCCATATAATAGTTATGAGAGGGGCCCACCGCAAGTGCATTATAGTAATCTTGGATATGCTGATAATAATACTCTTCCAAATTGTAAATACCTTTAAGGTCATATCCGCTTTGGTGTAAAATAAGCGTAGTCAAAATACGGGCAGTTCTGCCGTTGCCGTCATAATAGGGGTGAATAGTTACAAACTGATAATGGGCAATAGCAGCTACCACCGGGATTGGCAAGGTATGGGTGCTTTCGTTAATCCACTCCACAAGCCCAGTCATCATTGGGCCTACGTCTTTGGCTTCCGGTGGCATATATACAATCGTACCTGTTTGGGCATCTACTACCGAGTTTTGCTCCGTGCGGTACGAGGTAGGCATATTCTTGCCAATAATAAGGCCATGTAGGAGTTGGATATTTGATTCCGTAACGATATGCTTTTTAGCCAGTACAGCCACTTCATCCAAAGCATTAAAATACCCTTTGACTTCCTTTTCATCCCGTTCCCGTCCCTGAATGGCTTGTCCTTTTAAAACCTCACGTACTTCCCGCTCTGTTAAGCGATTGCCCTCAATGACGGTGGAATAATGTGTGGTAACAATGCGGGATGTTTCTTTGAGTCCGGCCAGCACGCGTGGCGTTAATGGCATATCCTTGACCTGCTCTTTGATTTGGTCTATTTTATAGAGTTTCTCTAAGATAGATTGGGTGATTTGATAGTTCGGATGAAATGTTATTGGCATATATATTGGCACTCCTGTATGCCATTATTATGCCATTAATAAGATAGGATGTCAAGGATAAGTTTATATATTTTTCAAATTGTAGATGTGCCTTTCAATAGGACAAAAATATAATGAAGCGTTCTATAATTCTCTTACAAAAAGGTTAATTGTACGCCCAAAAGTGTCCTAAAAGTGTCCTAAAATTGTCCTAAAAATGTCGTATGCAACAAAGGACTGATATGATACAATGAGTTTCCTCTACAAGAGAGTAAATTGTAATAAGTAAGGAGTAATATATGCCGTACAATGTAATTGATATAGGGCTAAGGTATGCATCTTGCGTCAAGCAAGCCAAACTTTTAGCTGATATATTTGAGTCTCGTTGCCCACAAGAAAGCATTTATATCTTAGGTCGGTATCTACAAGATGAGGCGGTAATGTTTGTCTTGAAAAAAGTGATACTGTCCAATCTTCGTGGTGTTTAGTGGTTAGATAGAACTTTGATGTTTTGCTTGGGAAAAAGACTTTTTTGTACCACCCTCATAGGGGATGACATGGCCGGCTTTGAGGATTTCTTCGCCTAAACTTTGGCCGTTAACCTCCACATCACAAAGTAGCCGGAAATATTTGTCTCTTCCGCAATTGCGTAGCAAAATCTTTCCACCTTTGAGGAAGTTCTTTGTAAACGCTTTGGCTTGCTTGGCTAGTTCTTTGGTCTCAGCAGAGCCGCCTTTGATTTCCGGACAGTCCACTCCACGCACGCGAATAGGGATGGACTTACAAAACACGTGATAATTACATGCCAGATACACGCGGAACGTATCACCATCATATACGGAGGCCAATTCTACCTTGTTAAAGTTTTGTGAAATAGTTTCTTCCTGTGCCATGAGTAATATCGGGAATAAGCCGATCATACCCAAAACATAGCTTAATTTTCGCAACATTTCTATTCCTCAACTGGTGGATTCATTCCTGATTTCTTGAAATAGTATTGGGCCCTTGATTCATCTCTGCCAATAACTACATCGCTGTAACGCCAACCCGCTCCTAAACAACTATTGCTATAACCATCCCATTCAATATAAGCACCTTTTTGATATATCTCTGATAGTTTTGTAGCAGCTAAGGCATGCCCTTGTTCTGCAGCTTTTTCAAGCCATTGAACTTGTTTAGGAATATAATCAATTGCACAAGCATAATTTGGATGTCCTTGTGGATGTGGAACATCTATCATGGCTAATGCATATAACCCATCCGGATAATCTTGTTGGGCCGCCCGGGAGTACCATTCTGTTGCGCGCAATAGATCTTTTTCTACGCCTATCCCG
>CACZKQ010000047.1 GCA_902781765.1 uncultured Elusimicrobium sp.
ACACGCGTAATAATCTTTTGGGCACGAGCTTGTTCCTCCGCACATCTTTTAATTTCTTGTTTTAATACTTCCAACTGCGCCGATTTACTCCCGTTTTTGGATGATAAAAATACCACCAGCCAAAACAGCAATAAAAATCCAAATGTTAAAGCGATTTGCGTGTTCATTATTTCACTATGCTCCCATCCGGATTAAATAAAGAAAGCGCCGCCAACCCTTTAATCACGCTAGCTAAAACGTCATCATCTTTCTGTGTGGGAGTGAGTTTTACGATAAGCGAGGCTACTGTTACCACTGCGCCGATAATCGCTAAAATATCCTTCCCATGTTGTGTAATCCATTCCATACTAATATTCTCCTGTTTTCATCATTTTTGATAGTTCTACGGCGCGGTATCCTACTTGTCCCGCCCACTTACTGTTTAACATCTCGTATGCGGCGCGGTCATAATAACCTTTTTCCAATGCCGCTAACATCTTTTTAAATGAACGAAGTTTTTGCATTCCCATGTTAAAACACATATCCACAAGCACAAACTTTCGCACTTCATCTAGTTTATTACTAAAAAGGATATTTCTCTCTACTTCTGTTTTGGCCAGTTCCAAGTCACTTTTAAGAAGTTGCTCGGCTATTTCTAAGGTGATACCGTTTTCCAAGTTATGCCCATAGCCAATGGTTAAGTGGCCGGTTGGACATGTATAAGGAAGCAGATTTAATCCTTCGTATTTTTTAGTCAGCTTAATCCACGTCGGATTCATTTCAACCGCTCCTTTAAATACTCATTCTCGCTTTCCAATTTTACAATGCGGCGGTCAAATGAATTATGCTTTTCTACTTTTGTTTCCAGCCGCGCGATATCACGACGGATGGCTCGAAGTTCCAACCAACATGCCCCCGCCATAAATGTAATGTAGATGACTTCTTTCCACGTCAATCCAAACTCCGTCATTGTGCGCTCCCATACGCTTCTAGTGCTGCTTCTAAGCTGGGATATTCATCCCAGCCTTTATTGATAACAATTCGGCTAGCATATATAGGGACAAGGACATTCCCTCCGTCCGGGCTTGCCACTTCGCTATATTCTCCTGTTTCGTACCATTCCTTGCTTTCTGTCCGTTCACAACATAGAACATCAAAATGTACGCCCTGTTTATCTATATACTTTCCGTTTTCACTAAGTTGTTTTTTAAATACCATAATCCCCCCTAGGCTACTGTTAAGCTCCATCCTTTATCCGTTACAATGGCCTTATCCGCCGTTGTTAAATCAGCCGTGCCACTGCAACCGCGCACATCACACGTTTTCGTCATAGCCGCTTTGCCGCTAAACCAGGGAACCCCATTTAAATAGATATACGTCCTATTCAAATCCACAGCTTCTACCGGGCGATTTCCATTATATTCCCTAAAGATAGCAATCGGCTTTGTAAGTGCTGTTCCCGTAGTTTCGCTACTTGTATTCTGCGCTAGCGCGGTTCCATTATCTGCATATAAAATTCGGGTCCACGTGTTATTTTTTCCTATTATTTTTATTCTGTACCATGTATTTGTGGTTACACCGCTAACAGATATATTGGTGGTAGGAAGTTGGAAATATACCGAATCTCCCCAAACCCACACAAACGGTGTAGTCCATGGTTCATTGGAAATAACAGGCATATTGCTATCTGTAAACGTAGCAGGCGTTTTAAATCTACAATATACTTCCAAATCAGAAGCTCCGTCCCACGTTAATTGCTCACTAGCTTGCACATAATCGGAGTCTGAAGTATAGCTGATAATTCCGTCTGTAATAGAAGGACTGCCGACTTCAGTATACCCGATATTGTAGGGCATGGAATTAAATAAATTAACCAACGCCGTACGATTTAACGAAGAATAACTTATGTCTAGTTGCGGACTTGTTACACTATTAAATGGAGCAAAAGGAGAAACCAATGCGCTAGATAAATTGGCTAAACTTCCACTTGTCCCGCTAGCAGTCAGTTTGGTTAGTTTCGTATTGTCGGACAAATCCAAATCAAGCGCATGGACCGAACCTGTAAGTGATAGCAATGCAGAAGCATCTACCGCTGTTTGGCACTTCATTTCATAGAGTCCGGCACTTTGGATATAGGGTACAAACGACGTAATAGCAGACGTGTTTGTTGCCACCTGTGTTACCGTATTCGAAGTAACCCCGGAATTAGCAGCCGCCGCCTGCGCAGTAGTAAGCGTATCTTGTTTTCCGGCTAGGCCAGTAGTGAGTGCATTTTGTGTGGCATAGGTGCTAGCTGCGGAAGTTTGTGTTAAATAAGTTGAAGAAGCATTGGCTTGCGAAAGATACGTACTGGCTGCATCCGTTTGCGAAAGATACGTACTGGCCGCATTTGTTTGCGTTAAATACGTATCGGTAGCATCTGTTTTAGCAAGATAGGTAGTGGCGGCAGTCGTAGCATCTAATTTAGCCGCCAAGCCAGACGTAAGCGCATTTTGTAAGGCGCTATCGGCATTTTGGCGAGCAGTTGCTTCGTTGGAAACAGCCGTTTCACGCGCCATTGTTTCAGCCGCCAATGCGGTGGAGTTTCCTAAAATTGCCGTGGAATTTTGAAGTGTTTTTTCTTCCAACTCTTGCGAAATAAGCGTTAATTTATCGTACCCGCTCTCTAATACTTCTGCATCTAACATGCCATGACGAAGCAAATCTATTTCCTGCGTCAATGGAGTACGGCGTATGAGTGAAATTTTCCAACCGGTCTGTAATGGGTTTTGTTCACTGCTGTCCGTTGGATATTCTACCAATGTGCCTGCCGCATTTAAGTCAAAATCTTCCACCTCTTGCTGCAATCCTTCCGGGGAGATAATCCAAACATGTAAATCTGTTCTGGATGCTAACGGAAAATCCACTTCCCAAGATCGGTTAATTCCATTGGCACTATACGTGCGTTTAATAATTTGAGTTGAAACGGTCATGTTAAGCTCCTATTTTTTAAATAAATTTTCAAACTTTTCCCAAGCAACTTCTAAATCCAAAGAAGTCAATAATTCATATTGAAAAGAATCAATTTGTGCTTTGGAAAAATTTTTTTCATGCAGTTGCTGGTCTATTTTTTTACAATACGCAGATGCCTGTAAATTTTTTATGCCACAAGCGCGCAATAATTGTTCCCGACGAACAAAGAAATAATCTTTAGCCGACAATTTACCTTGTTGATATGCGTGGTAAGCATCTTTTTCCTCGCCGGAAAAATATAATTTCACAAATAGGTTCGGATCCGGTTTTGTAGCAGGTTGATCTAATAAAGCACACAATTCTTGATACAGTTCCAATTCATTTGGTTCCAAAAAATCCTGATTTAATAACAGTTCAAATGCTTGGGGAACAGAACTTTCTAAAATTTTTCCCAGTAAATCAATATGCTCTAAATACCTCATTTTTTGGAAAGAATGTTGTTTCCCTTTCAAAATAGTGGTTATGTATTGACGAATAAGCGGATTGGATTCCTTATTGCATGCCTCTATCCAATTCGTTGCCTCTTGATTGAAATGAGGAAACTTTTGTAGAACTTGGTTCCATAATTCTTCGGCACGTTGCCTGGCAAAAAGCCAAGTGATTTGTGTCGTGTAAATGGCTAAACATTCTTTTGAAAATTCGCCCCCATATTGTGTTAAAATTTCACAGGCAAGCGATAAATTTTCTTCATGTAAAGCGGCCAAAAAAGTTTGTTCCAAAGCCGATTTGTAAAGAGAATTTACTTCTCTTTCAACGTCTTCTTTAGAATCAATCAGTATTTTTAAATGGTTTTTATAGACGGTAAGCTGTTTTTTTAAATAATCTGTTAAGATTTGAATTGAAACCGATTTTTTAGCGGCGGATAAAATTATTTGCCGTTCTTTTTTTAAACGATTGATTCCTTGTACTAATATGTCTTTTTTTTGATTTTCTTTAAAATAATGATTTAAAACCACCAAATCTTCTTTTAAAGCAGTTTCATTTTTCAATTCTTCCAAAGAAATTTGCCGAATTAGTTGATTTATTTTTTTAAAATTATCTTCCGACGAAGAAAATATATCTAATTCTTTAAATAACTGTTGGCGAAAATCCAAAATTTTCTCCGCAGGCACAATGGTTTGTGCTGACAGTGAATGAATGTATTGTTTCTGTGTATTGAAATGTGATTGTGGTATTTGCAACATATATTTTTTATCCTCAAGAAAAGAAGGAAGTAAATTTAGACCCTAGTTTCCAACTATTTTTTTTCTGAACATAAGTTTGACGTGCCGCCTGGGCTTTTTCTTCCAATGCACGAATCTGCGCCGCCGCTTTTTGACGGGTCTCCTCCATAGATTTTGCTAAATCTTCTTGAATGGCAATATCTTCCAATTGGGTTTGCCATTGTTGATTTTGTAAAAATTGGGCAACAGAAGCGGAATTTGCATTTAACCCCATCGCAGCAAAAGCTGCTTTTTGAGCACTTTGTTCCTGACGGTACTTTTGGTACCGCTCCAACTGTTTTTGAGCCGCTGTTTGCAAAAGATTTTCTTGCTCTTTTTGTTTTTCTTCTTGAACCGCTTGGGCTTGCTTATCTGCATCTTTAATCAAAGAGCGATATGTTTTTTTTGCCGAATGCTGTTGTTCAATTTCACTTAATGCAGATCCTATTTTAGATCCGCTTATTGCTACTATTCCCCCCATAAGTTCCTCCTGAATATACATTTCAAAAAAAGTTTTCCTTGGTAATAAGTTCCATCATTTTCTAACTCTGCACCGAGCCGTTTCGCCAGACTGCAAGCTGACGTATACCTCGCATCAATATAATTAAATAGACTCCCGTAGTAAGCCTGCCACTCATCGAAGAAAAACCGCACGATTTTAACAAAACAAATAGGATATTTATCCACTGCTTTGCCTGTTAATAACCACACTAAAGCCGGGCTTTTAAATACCGGATCACAATAAATTCCAGCCAGCAATAAAGGCCGATCTTTCAAGGAAACAAATACGCTAACACATGAAATTTTGATAAATTCTTCTAAACATTTTCCCGGAGTTTTCCCCGGATGTGTGGCCGCTAATTCGGCCCGGTCTTGCAAACGTAATTGTTTGGCAAGCTTCATACCGTCTCCCGGTTGGGCCGGACGAATTTGTGCCCGAGAAATCCATGTAAGACGTTGCATCTTAATCTCCTTAAGCCACCCGGCACTTTAATGCCAGCAACGTAAAGGGTAACGGTTGGGATTGTTCTACCCACACGCTAGCCCCCTGTTCATGCGACGATTTAATAGGTAACGTATAGTATCCGGTAGCAAGCGAAATGGGTTCATTTAAAAGTTCATCGCGCCGCCAGACAATTTCTTCTAAATTATCTAAATCGGTTCCCACGGCTCCGCCTACAGAATCTACAAACTGCAGGGTAACTGATACCACGCGTTGCGCAACACTTCCCCGTTGCAACGTGGCAGCTACCGGTAAAGTTTTAAGACGTGAAACATATCCAAGCCCCACCTGCACTTGCTTGGCCGCTTGGGTTAGCGTAATACTTCCCTGATGAACTGTTTGCGAAGGGATTGGACTTCCATCTGCCAAGATACACACCTCTTGACCTTCCAAATGATCAAGTCCCGTCACTGCGTTAAACGCGTCTTCGCTTTTTACAGAAATAGCCGCATCCAAAAAGAGTTGCTCTTGAGGCTCTTTGCTAGCTAACCGACGACTAATTTTTTCAATATTCCATCCGTTTTCTCGTTGCACCGTCAACCAAACTTCATCATAACCGCGATGCGGAATTGTACAAATACTACGGAAAAATCCCTGCGTTTGATGATGTGTCCAAGCACACACTTCTTGTTCAGATAAATAAGTTAACGTCGCAAGTTGCCCGTTGGATAGTACACACCATATTAGATGATCGGGTTCTTGTTGGTAACATAATTCCCGAATTTCCTGATTAAAAAACAGATGTTTGGCACAAAGAGTCAAATCTTCTCCCGTAAAAGATGCCGAAGTATAATCATAATAAAAATCACGCAAAGTACCGGCTCTTGCCTGCACAAATAAAACATGATTTCCAACGATGACAGGGGTTACCATTCCAGCTCCGCGCTCGCCTTGTTGGGTAATTTCTAAATTAGACGTACTAAAAGCCCCGTTACACGCAATACTCCACTCGCTTCCAGCCGTAAATACCAACAATCGTGAAGCAACCACCACGGCACGAATTTGATTGAGTTGTTTCCCGGATAAATGAATGCTTACGCTATCATCTTGCGCTAGTGTCGCGCGGCTATGTCCAAAATTTGTATAGTCTGATGTTTTGGAAAACCATAGCGATTGCGGCTCCGCTTCTGTCCCGGCAAATCCTAAACGGTCTTGATAAAAAAATACGCACGAAGGATAACCATTTTTATCGCTAAAAGAACCCTCGGCCCACTTGGAACTCCAATCACCTTTTCCAAAAGATTGTTCCACGGTTACTTCCACTTGGCGCGCCGATATAAATTCATCAACGACCAAAATACCTTCTTGTACAAAAGACTGAGCCGTTAACTTGTATGTAGCTTCTCCACTAATATTCACTCCACGCAAACGTAAAAGATACAGTCCGCCGTTATCTTCTAAAATATCCTGAATGGAAATATCTTCATCTCCTTGCGCCCGAGAAAAAGTATCTTGCGTCAGCCAGGTAACCCCCATATCCAGCGATTTTTCCAACACAATATTGCCCGTCCAAGAACCGCTTAACTCCAGTTGGAAATCTCCACTTGTTTTTAATTGGGAAGAAGTTCCGTCATACCCAACCGTTCCGGTAACTTGCGGATTATCCAGCAAATGTGTAATACTAAATCGTCCGCCGACATGCCCCGGCTCAAATAAATCAAAATTGCTTTCCAGTAAGAATTGATCTCCCCCTTCCACAATAATTTCTCCGGCATTAGAACCGCCGCTAAGTGTTTGAGATACCGTATACAACGGCGGAGCTGTAAAACTGTTACGATATTCCAGGCTAAACGTTCTTCCATTACAATCCCCGCCTGTAGCTTGCGGCGATTCCACCTTAATCACCCCACCTAAATTATAGGCCGTAAACCCGGAAGAACCGTAAACCCGGTTAAATTCACTTACCAAAAAAGCTATATCAAGCCCATAATCATGGGCATAGAAAAATCGCTCACCGTTAAAGTAACCCCATACAAAACAGTTCGAATCTACCGTCGGCAAAAAAGAAACGCTGGCGCGGACGCCTTCGGTTTCTATTGTTTCCTGGGTTTGGATGACACGTAATTTTTTTGTTTCATCCGTATTGGCTACGGCAAACGGGCCAAAACGCAACGGTACTGTTTCTAAAGTAAACCGACCATACGAATTACGTATCAGCCGCCTAGGCGCGTGGGAAGGATGCGTCAAAAATAACATTTGATTGTGTTGCACATATTGAATTTGCGACAATTCTTCCGCAGCGTACGGAGTTTCTAATTCATAGATTTCACCTAAATCATCCAAAACACGTCCGGCAGACGTATAAATGCGAATATATTCTTCGCCCATTTCAAGCACGTAAGATTCTTGCTCCGATAAAATAAAGGGAATCACCCGGCAAGCTTTCGTGCTAAATTTACCACTTCCAACAAAAGAGGTACCTGGCCGGTTGGAAGCGCCTCCTTGAGGATGCACATAAAAATTACAGGCCGTATGCAGCCACGTATTATATGCCGGGCTATCAATGCGTGCTTGCAACGAAGGACTGATTTCTCCCCCGCCAAAAGAAGGTTGAAAGTGTGTAAAGGGCATTAGCGAACCTCCGAAAAAGAATCTTGCTGCGGTACTTGTTCATAGGTTTCCGCCATATTACTTTGACGCGCTTCTTGTAAACTTAATTGATATTTATTAAAAATTTGGCTGGCTAGCTGTGTATCAGCAGTGAGTGTTACCGCAACATCACAAGCCAACGCCAGCGAGAAAACCTTTACAAAACTAGCATCAAACAATGTTTCATCTGTAATTTTTCGTGTATACTGTGCATAGGCATGCGCAGAAGGCACTTGTAACACACGCATTTGGGTGGTTTCATCAAAAAATGCCTCAAACGCTAAGTTCTGCTTAGGAGCTTGCACATCAAATACGCGGCTAATAAACAAAGCGTTCGTAGGATATTTATATAAAAATCCCCCTCTTAAAGTTTCTTCCTCGCTTATACGCATAAGCGGACCTTCAGCCTGCGCAAACTTCCAATTATGAGTCCGCAATACTTCATCTCGCACCGGCTCATAAAATAAATCTAGTCTGCGCGCACGCTCATCAGCTTGGTTCAATGAGCTGATAGGGGCTTGCCCTAAGTGAGCTAAAGCCAAATTACAAATTCCTAATTTTGATACCATTTTTAAGCTCCTTTTTATTTTTAATTATTTTTTAATAGTTTTTTATTTTAATATTATTTTTAATTTATTTAAAAAATAGATTTTTTATAAAAAATTTGTAGAAAATAATTAGATATAAATTTAAAAATGCTTATTTTTTAATATTTTTTAAATTTAAAGTTATTTTTAATTTTAAAATAAATTATCTTAAATTACTAAATTTGCAACAATATGCTAAAAAGCGAATAGCGAAAAATAATCAATCTTTTTGGGGTAGCGGATTGGGAAATTTTTCCCTTTATGCCTTTAAAAAAATCGCCATTAAGGAAATTTTTCGTCCCAAAAGCCCTGTTTTATGGGCATTTTTAGCCAAAATACCCTCTAAAATTCGTTTTCTTTGTGGTGTCATAGGTATTTATGCTCGTAAAACAGATTAAATAACCTACTTGATATTAGTTTTCAAATTATAAATTCATTT
>CACZKQ010000048.1 GCA_902781765.1 uncultured Elusimicrobium sp.
TATGGGGTTGCCTCGTTCGCTCAATCCGTTGCGACATATTAAATTTGTATTAAAATTTTTTAAAGCGCTTGGTCAAACCAAAAAACTTATCCGGGAATTTCGCCCGGATGTAGCCTTAGGAACAGGGGGATATATTTCGTTCCCACTTATTTTTACCGCTCATTTTATGGGCATTAAAACGGCGGTGCATGATTCCAATGCACGGTTGGGACTGGCCAATAAGGTGTGTGGAAAATTCGCCGATTTATTTATGTTAGGGCTTCCTATTGATAAAAAACTGAAAAATGCCGTATTAACCAGTACACCTATTCGGGAAGAGTTTGCCTTGCCGGCAGACCGAAATGCTTTGTTAACAGGACTTGGCTTAAATCCAACACTCAAAACAGTGCTAGTGGTGGGGGGAAGCCAGGGAGCGCGTACATTAAATAGCGCGGTAGTAACACTGGCTAAAAATAACCAGACTTGGCAATTTATTCATATTACGGGCGAACGTTGGTATGGCGCATTGCACGAGGAATATAATGGGCTTAAAAATGTTTCGGTATTGCCTTATTCCCATGAAATCTATGCGCTGATGAAGGTAGTAGATTTAGCTATTTGCCGTAGTGGAGCCAGTACACTAGCGGAGCTGATTTATTGTCAACTTCCGGCCGTGTTAATTCCGTTTCCTCATGCGGCGGCAGATCATCAATATTATAATGCCAAAATATTAGAAGATGCTACCTGCGCTAAAATTTTCCGTGAAACGGACCAATTAAGTAATCAGCTACAACAATTTTTTGATAAATTAACCCAAACAAAAGGCCAAGTATTGGATTCCTATCGTCAAAACTACACACATTTAGCGATTCCAAATCCTATGAAATCAGCCAAACAAATTGCAGACATGCTATGTAATTTATAATTACACAAAAATGTCCCCCGGTGTTAAACCGGGGGATATTTTTTAAGCTGATTACATGTTTTCAAAGAATGTACAGAGAGATTCCAAATCCTCATTACCTGATGTAGTAGTACAAGATCTAGCACCTGTCTCAGGATTATATGTTAGAGTATAGTAAGTAGTAACATTTCCTTCTATCATAATTCCTCCACCCGTTACATCCCTTCGTACTGCTTGAATGGTGCTTGAACCAGTAACGTGTCCTTCATTATTAGAAAGAATCTCGTAGCTAAAATTCTTTCCTTGACAGGAAAAAGCACTACACGAAAGCCCTTTTAAAACGACATCTGCCAGGTTTGTTTGTATGTCTACCATATTCTGCCCAGGATAAGCTTGATCATAGCGTTGCATGGCATCTCCAATCGCTTTCATATTGACCATAGCTTCCGTTAAGCGGCTTTTTTCAATGACCGTTTCATATTGTGGCAACGCAACGGCTGCCAAAATACCAATAATTAAAACAACGACCAATAATTCAATTAGTGTAAAACCTTGTTTCATTGTTCCCTCCTTAGTTACTTATGCTAATAGTATACTAATTTTCTTCAATTTCGCACATATATTTTTGATATTTTAAAAACATTTAAAGAAAATTCTTTATTTTCCGCGAATACGTTTAATGTGGCGGCGGTGTTCATTAAACGTTTTGGAAAATACGTGTCTAAAACCTTTATCCGCCACAAAATACAATGCCTCAAAATCGGGTTCCGGGTTTAGTACTCCCTTGACGGATTCATAGCTGGGGTTGCAAATTGGGCCTGGCGGCAGCCCATTATAGCGATATGTATTATAAGGCGAATCCGTTTTCAAATCGGCATAGGTAAGCCCTTTTTTCCAGTAGCGGTTTTCTTTTAAATTATATCCTAGCGCATACTGCACTGTTGGATCTGCTTCTAATTTTTTCCCAATACGAAAACGATTTAAATAGACAGCCGCAATTTTAGGGCGCTCGTCATGCAAAATAGCTTCGCGTTCTACAATGGAGGCGATTGTTAATACTTGTTCTTCAGTCAGATCAGTAGGATATTGTTTAAAAAGAGGCAAGATGTTCTTTTTATACTGATCCAGCATTTCTTGCACAACTTTTTTGGCCGGCATATTTTGAGGAAAGAGGTAAGTGGAGGGGAATAATTTCCCTTCCAATTTTTTCGTACGCACAAGAGTCAAAAATTCTGTTGCATTGGTAATCCCACGCGAAGCCAATTCTTCAGCCATTTCTTCGCTTCGCCAGCCTTCTAAAAATGTTACTCTTTCAAAATGTGTACAATGTCCGCTTTTGATACAGTTAATGACGCCTAGGTCGGACATATTTTTGTGCAAATCAAACCTTCCCGCTTTTAAATCGGAAGGATTAGAGGTGAGCTTAAATAGTAATTTAAACAACAACTTACTGCGGATAACGCCTTTTTCCTTTAACACATTCGCTACAGCCGAGCCACTTTGGCCCGGAGCAATTGTAACTACCACCGGCGCGCCCGGACTGAAAAAATACACTTTAGCGCTCCACAAAATAATAAGGAACACCACGAAAAATATCAGGCCCAGGCGGAAAAATTTCTTCATGTTATTTTGTTAATTTAAAGAAGTGCCGCTTTCCGATTTGTAATACATCCCCATTTTCAAAAGTCAGCGGACCGTCTTGCGTAATTTTTTCGCCTTTTAGGCGCACGGCCCCTTGTTCAATTAACCCGCGCGCTTTATTTTTGCTAGGAGCTGCACCTGCTGCAAAAATAACGGCGGATAACAAGGCACCCGCCTCCGGCGTAAAAGAGGGCATATCTGTTGGAAGTTCTTTTTTAGAAAATACCGTTTCAAAATGAGCTTGTGCGGCATCAGCTGCTTCTTGATTATGAAAGCGTTCCACTAACAAATGAGCTAGTTTCTTCTTAGCGGCCATAGGGTGCATGGCTTTTATTTCGTCCAAATTTTCACTGGTTAACAGTTCGTAATACATGGGCATTACTTCGTCGGCAATAGACATGATTTTTCCAAACATATCTTCCGGTGCGTCGGTTAAGCCCACATAGTTCTTATAGGATTTAGACATTTTTTTCACACCGTCTAATCCCACCAAAAGCGGAACAGTAATGGCAACCTGAGCTTCCTGCCCGTTATTTTTTTGGAGTTGACGGCCAACGAGTAAATTAAATATTTGGTCCGTTCCTCCCAGCTCTACATCCGCTTTTAAAGCCACCGAATCTTGTCCTTGAAATAAGCTGTAAAGCACTTCTAACATACTAATCGGGTTGCCGGCGGCCATGCGTTTTTTAAAATCGTCGCGTTCCAATACTTGGGCAACGGTTACTTTTTGCAACGTAGAGAGCAATTCTTTGCCAGATACAAAAGGATCTAACCATTCGCTATTAAAACGAATTTCTGTTTTGGCCGGATCCAATACTTTAAAGGCTTGTTCGGTATACGTTTTTGCATTTTCCAAAATTTGTTCGCGCGCTAAAACCGGGCGGGTGGAATCGCGGCCGGAAGGGTCACCGATAGCGGCGGTAAAATCGCCAATAACTAGCACTGCCGTATGTCCAAAATCTTGGAATCGGCGCATAAGCGACAAGGCGACACTATGTCCCAAATGCAAGTCCGCACTTGTTGGATCACAACCCAGTTTAATTTTAAGCGTTTTTCCGCTTTCCAATTTCTTCGCTAAATCCGCCTTAGAAACTACGTCCACACAACCGCGTGTTAAAAAAGAAATTTGTTCATCAATCGTCATTATTTTTCTCCTAACTGGTATTAAGTATATTGTAGCAAATCAATTTTATTTCGTTTAATAAAAATCGTACGGATCAGCGGCTAGTTTTAACGTTACTTTTTTGCCCGGTTCAAACGTATCCAGTAACGCAAGTAAATCGGCGCGGCGAGCGGTGTCCGTCTTAAAAAGTAAATATTGTTTTTTTAGCGTATCTGTTTTTTTAGCGCACCACACCGGACCTAATATTTCTAAAGCAAGTGGGGTCGCTAGGCGGCGCAATTTTTCCGTAGCATTTTTTAAATCATCAAACACGTTGGCCTTTAGGGTTACTTTGAATAAATGCACAAAGGGGGGATAATGAAAACTTTCTCGTAGAAGCATTTCCGTATCGGCAGCCATTTGATAATTACCTGTTAAAATCGGCTCATAATCATATCCTGCTTGATCGGCAGTTTGAATGATTAACCGTCCATTTTTGATACCGGATAAATGACCGCGCAAATCAAACAGTAGCCGCCCGAATTTTTCGCCGTTTCTAAAATCTGTACCGGCCAGTTCCAACTCGGCATCTAACACGGCGGCCAGCGTAATTTTAGCCCCGTGTAACGCGCCGGCCGCCACGCGCGTACCGACAATCACATCCACAGAGCCGTTTTTTAACGCATTTAAAGCTTCAAAGCCTTGTCCTGCCTTTGTTTTTAATGTGTCACTTTCCAAACGTAAGATTTTAATGTCCGGGAATAATTTAGTCAGTTCTGTAACAATTTTTTGCGTGCCGCCGCCGCGCGATTTAAAAATCATATTTCCGCATTTTTCGCATGTTTGTTCTAACGATTCGCTAGCTCCGCACTTTTTACAAATCAGTCGGTCCGGACCCTCGGTTTGTTTTTCGCGAGCCAAAATGCCGCCGCATTTTTTACACTTGGCATACGCGCCACAGTTATAACAGGCATAAGCTTGTGCGTAACCCTGGCGGTTTAAAATGAGTAATGCTGTTTCTTTTCGGCGGATATTTTCAGCCAGTTCACAGACAAGAAAATCGGATAAAAATTTAGATTTTTCTCCTTTTTTAGTTGTTAATTTAATTTGTACAGTAAAGGCATGAGAAGGGATAGAATCTTCAAAATAAATTTTTTGCCAATGTTCTTTTTCAGCCCGATACAATAATTCCACACTTGGAGTAGCTGTTGCCGCTACAAAGACGGCTCCATGTTGCTTTGTCCGAAATAAAAGCACGTCGCGGGCATGATAATAGGGTTTATTTTCCTCTTGTTTATAATTATCATTTCCTTCATCTAACATGGCCACAAAACGCAAATTTTTGAAGGGAAGCAAAGCCGCAGACCGCGTACCGATTACCACGCAAGGCAATCCGTTTGAAATAGCAGAAAAGTATTTCTTTTTTTTGCTGAGCAACATGCGGCTATGCCAACAAAATACGTTGTTAGAACCAAAACGGTGCTCTGCTTCGGCAATAAATTGACGTGCAGCGGCAATATCCGGTACAGTAATTAAAATTTGTCCGTACCCGGCAAGCATCTTGCCCGCCAAGCGCAAAACAGTTTCTGTTTTTCCGCTAAAAGAAGGTCCGGTAAGTAGTACAGGATGAAACTCATAGGCCGAAAAACTTTGAATAAGGTCCAATGCTTTTTGCTGAGAAGCGGTTAAAATAAAATCAGGGGTTTTAATATCTATGGAAACAGTAGAAGGTTCTTGTTCCAATTTAAAATAAGGTTGAGGAGGAATTAAAGAAAATAAAATTTGACCAATCGCACCGCCCCAACGACTTTTGATACACTTCGCCAAGGAAAATAAATCGCTGCCAAAAAGCGGACGATTATCTACTACATGTGTAATATCTTTTAATTTAATATGTTGCGAAAGATTAGAAACTTCGGTTATTTGGACCACCAGCCCGACGGTTAACAAATGCCCAAAAGGGGCTGTTACCCGTACACCGGGGCGGACACTATTTTCCAGTTCCGCAGGAACGCGGTAATCAAAATCACGGTCTAATGGAACATCAAAAACAACTTTGCAAAACATAGTTATTTTCTTGCACCTTTTAAGCCTAATTTATCCATGACCATTTGTAAATCCAACCACGCATCTTTTTTCCAACCTGGATTACGCAACAAAGCGGCAGGGTGAAAGGTGGCTAAAATTTGTACTTTACGCGGAAGAGTTACCTGGTCTAAATGCAAATCATAAAATTTTCCGCGAAGCGCACCCAACGATTTAGCATCTGCAATTAACGCTTTAGCCGATACCCCACCCAGCGCGACAATATATTTAGGGCAGATAATGGAGATTTGTTCTTCTAAATATTTGCGGCAACAAGCAATTTCATCTGCATTGGGAGCGCGGTCATTTCCATGTTTATCCGGATTAGAGGGATCTATCATAGGATGGCATTTAGCAATATTAGCGATATAAACTTGCTCGCGCGTTAGGCCCATAGCAACAATCATTTTGTCTAGTAATTGCCCGGCGCGGCCCACAAAGGGGCGGCCTTGGCGGTCTTCATCAAAGCCGGGGCCTTCTCCAACAAACATCAAATCGGCATTTACATTTCCTTCACCGGGAACAGCATTTAGGCGAGTACTGCCCAGCGGACAGCGGGAACAGTTTTTAATTTTTTCAGCTAATTCTTTTAATGCAGTTTCTTTTTGTGATTTTGTCATCATGGAAGAGTCCTCCTGCAAAATCGGGGCCGAATGGACAGAGGCCGGGCGGCGAAATTCAATGGTTAACGTATCGCCACTATGAGCGATTTTAGAAGTAGTTTGGGTTTCCACCGGTTGTTGGAATAGCACTTGCGGAGCTTGTTTTTCCTCCGTCTTAGCCGACGAAACCATAGCGGCTGCTTTAGGGGCAGCCGCTACGATTAAATCATCTTCTTGCTGTGCGGCTAAGAATTGTTTGAGTTCTCTAGCCAGCCGACTTACGGAAGTTTTACTCATTATAATTTCATGGGTTCTTTGGCTTTACGTTCGGCTTCCAACCGGGCTTCTTCTTGGGCTTTCAGTTCCGCTTCCAAGTTTACTTTGCTGGTATGAAGGACCTCATCTTTCGTCACACGGCCAGACAAAATATCATCTAACGCAATTTTAATCACAACGGCATGCGGTTGCTGTTTATATTCTTTTTTCTTTTTGAGTTCCTTGGCCCACATAGAGGCTAATACCACTACATCATAACGATCCCCGTCGTAGTTCATTAGTTTTTCGTCTAATTCTTTATCATTTTTTACAGACATGCTTACTCCCTCGCTTGTTACTACTTAAGAATTTTTAATTTCTTTAAATCTTGCCGGCCGGTGCTGCATTGTTCGGCGGCGATAATCCCGGCCATGCCTTCGATCGCTTTTTTTAAATCGTCGTTTAACAGGGCATAATCGTAGCGGTCCAACTCTTGCATTTCTTTTTTAGCGGTTTCTAACCGAATTTCAATATCTTGCGTATTATCATTGCGGCCCAAAATACGTTTTTTAAGTTCTTTTAGGCTGGGGGGAATGATAAATACGGTAACCGCTTGTGGATACGCTTTTTTGACGGTACGCGCACCTTGTACATCAATAACTAAAATCGGGCAGATGTTCTTTTTAAGAAGACCGTCCACCGATTTTTTAGGAATCCCGTAATAATGCGTATGCACTTGAGCCCATTCGAGCATTTGGTTTTTTTTGATAGCTTGCTCAAACTGTTTAATGGTCCAAAAGTGGTAATCTTTCCCGTTTTTTTCGCCTTTGCGTGGCGCACGCGTGGTGGCGGTAATGACGCGAGAAACAGTTTTATTTTTCTTTAAAACCGCGTCCACAATCGTCGTTTTACCGGCTCCCGAGGGGGAAGATACAATAATGGGAAATGCCTTCATAGTGATATTATAGTAAATAGGGGGTAACCGGAGCAAGGGGGAAAAATGAACGCAGATTTCATGGGGTAATGCAAAAAACTCCCCGGGAGTTAATCCCGGGGAGTTTTATAAAACTACGCGTCAGAAAAGACGTTTATTTGCGTTTTTTAGCCAAGACGTCTTTGGCGGCAGCTTGCGCAGCAGCCAAACGAGCTATCGGTACACGGAACGCCGAGCAGGACACATAGGTGAACCCTTCGCGGTGGCAGAATTCCACGCTGGCCGGGTCACCGCCGTGTTCGCCGCAGATACCGACTTTCAAATTCGGTTTCTGTTCGCGCCCTTCCGTTACGGCATGTTCAATCAGCATCCCTACGCCGCGTTGATCCAAGGTTTGGAACGGATCGGCTTCCAAAATACCTTGTTTCAAGTATTCGGGCAAGAACGCACCGATATCATCGCGCGAAAAACCAAACGTCATTTGCGTAAGGTCGTTGGTCCCAAACGAGAAGAAGTCCGCCTCGCCGGCAATTTCGTAAGCAAGTACGGCCGCGCGCGGAATTTCAATCATGGTACCGACGGAGTAGTTGAGTTTTTTCACTTTCGTTTTGGCAACAACTGCTTCGTACGCTTCGCGGATGAGTTTCTTTTGGGTGATAATTTCGTTGACTTCGCAGGTCAGCGGAATCATCACTTCGGGAATGGCTTTGATACCGTCTTTAATAAGTTCGGCAGCCGCTTCAAAAATCGCACGCGATTGCATGGTGGTAATTTCCGGATACGTTACACCTAAGCGGATACCGCGGTGTCCCATCATCGGGTTTACTTCGTGCAGACCGGCAGCGCGTTCTTTGAAGGTTTCCATGCTAATACCAAGCGCTTTGGCAAGCTCTTGTTGTTTAGCGGGCAAGGTAGGAACAAATTCGTGCAGCGGCGGGTCCATCAAGCGGACCGTTACGCTGTAACCGGCCATGGCTTTTAACGTCGCTTTGATTTCCTTTTTCATGTGCGGGAATAATTCTTCCACAGCCGCTTTGCGTTCGGCTTCGTTACCCGAAAGAATCATTTTGCGCAAGATGAACAAGGGCTTTTCGGAATTTTTGCCGTAGAACATGTGTTCAATGCGGAACAACCCAATCCCTTCGGCACCGAATTTGCGCGCTTTAATAGCATCGTCTTCCGTATCGGCATTGGCGCGGACTTTCAAGGTGCGCACTTT
>CACZKQ010000049.1 GCA_902781765.1 uncultured Elusimicrobium sp.
GAAATTTGTAATCAGTACGCTAAACAAGATAAACGTATCGTCGTTATTCATCAGGAAAATGGCGGTTTATCCGCCGCACGTAACAGCGGCATGGACCACATGCATGGGGAGTTTTTTACATTTATTGATAGCGACGATTGGGTCACTCCGGACTATTGCCAAACGCTTTGGGAATTATTAGAACAAACTAATGCTGATTTTTCTTGGGGAGGATTTACCACTGTTTCTTCCGAGGGTTCGTTTTGCACTACACAAGAAGCATTTAACTGGCTTTCTCCAAAAAATAAAACATTATCTTTAGATGAAATAGTCTGCTTATCTATTGCCTTAAATGAACATGCCGCTTGGGCTAAACTTTTCTGCACGAAACGATTCGGGCATTTGCGGTTTAATGGTTTTTATGCCCAAAGCGAAGATTTAGATTTTTTTATTCAAATTTTACAATTCAATGCAAAAATAGCTTACTCTTCTAAAATCATCTATTTTTATAATAGGCAAAATCCGCATGCTATTACAGCCTCTTTTTGCTTTATACACCAAGAAAAAATCCTCAATCAATATGACATTTTGCGTGATCTATGTATAAAAAATCATTGTTTCCGCGCATTAGAAGAATTAAATGATTTTGTGACCTGTTTTTACTGTTTATTCGTCACACAAACCATCCTAAAAGGAAATAACAAAGATATTCAGCTATTTTTCTCCAAACACAAAAATGAACTTGCGCTCAGAAGAAAAGACTTTCTCCGAAACAGCAGGATACAATTTCCTGGTAAAATTTTTATGCTAGGAGTTTCTTTTTTTCCCAAAACAGCTTGTTTTGTTTGTCGTCTACCTCTACTTAATAACTTATTAAGTTTTCTATTTAAAAAACGTGTTTCTTCATAACGCTTCACTCTTCGATCTATTCTGAAACAAAAAATATCATAAACTCAAATATGATTTCTGCTTTCTATTTATGCTATAATTAGAGTAGCGGATTTTCCGAAAGTGAAAATCCCGATGGAAAAATTATGTACGCAATTATAGAAACTGGTGGAAAACAGTACTGGGTAAAACCCGGTCAAGATCTGCAGGTTGAAAAACTGGACGCGAAAGCCGGCGACAAAGTAGAATTAAAAGTACTTTGGGCCGCTGACGAAGAAGGTACCTCAGCAGATACCAAAGCTGCGCAAGCGGCCAAGGTCACCGCTCAAGTGGTCAAACATTTGAGAGGTCCGAAAATCCGTGTCTTTAAAAAACGGCCGAAAAAAGGTTACGAAAGAACCATCGGCCACAGACAGGATTTAACGCAAATTAAAATCACGGATATCCAGCTCTAATTGGGAGATAAACAATGGCACATACAAAAGCACAAGGTTCTTCCTCTAACGGAAGAGACAGCCACGGCCAACGTTTAGGCATTAAACGCTATGGCTCCCAGTTTGTAAACGCTGGGGAAATTATCGTCCGCCAACGCGGTACCAAATTCTTGCCCGGTACCAACGTGTCTAAAAGCAGTGACGACAGCCTCTTTGCCCGCGTAAGCGGCATTGTTACCTTTGAATGGGTAAGAAGAGGTAAAAAACAAATTTCCGTGTACCCCAAAGTTGCGGAAACCAAAGAAACGAAAGAAGTAAAAGCTCCGGCAAAAAAAGCAGCCAAAACCGCTGCCAAAAAGCCGGCGGCCGCTAAAAAAGCTCCGGCAAAAAAAGCCGCTGCTAAAAAAGCGGATAAATAAACTTCACAGTTTACTAAGCGGCAGGATTTTTCCTGCCGCTTTTTTTGTCAAAGATCTGGAACACGATAAAAGAAGATTTTTAAGAGGGAGTTATGCAATCGGGAAGTTTTTTAGACCGCGTTAAAATTTATGTAACCGCCGGCAAAGGCGGCGACGGCTGTTTATCATTTCGCCGTGAAAAATTTATTGAGTTTGGCGGCCCTAACGGCGGCTGCGGCGGCAAGGGCGGCGACGTTATTTTGCAGGCCGAGCCGAATTTAACCACCCTTTTGGAACTGGCCTATAATCCTCACATTGAAGCACAAAACGGCGAAAAGGGCGGCACGTACAATAAAACAGGCCGAGCCGGAGAAGATAAAATTATCCGCGTTCCGTGCGGCACGCTCGTCAAAAAAGATGGCGAAGTGATTGCCGATTTAACAAAACCCGGCCAACAATTCACCGTTGCCAAAGGCGGCATGGGCGGCCGCGGAAACCAGTCGTTCAAAACGCGTAATAACACCGCCCCGCATATCGCCGAAAACGGTCAACCCGGCGAAGAAGTAACCCTTATTTTGGAACTTAAAGTCCTTGCGGACCTTGGCTTAGTCGGGTTCCCAAATGCAGGCAAAAGCACGTTTTTAAGCCGTATTTCCGCCGCGCGCCCGCGCATTGCCGACTATCCGTTTACCACGTTAAACCCCAACTTGGGCATTACGCTTCATAAAGGAATCAGCTTTGCTACGGCCGATATTCCCGGTATTATTGAAGGAGCGAGCGAGGGAAAAGGTCTTGGATTCCAATTTTTAAAACATATTGAACGCACGCGCGTTT
Organism: uncultured Elusimicrobium sp.; assembly: GCA_902781765.1. GTDB lineage: Bacteria > Elusimicrobiota > Elusimicrobia > Elusimicrobiales > Elusimicrobiaceae > Avelusimicrobium. The sequence continues at coordinate 2,534 of CACZKQ010000049.1, forward strand.
TGTTGCACTTGGTGGACCCGAACGGCTTTGAGGATATGAGCGCGGAGCAATCGGTCAAAGTAATTGAAAAAGAACTGAAAACCTTTGATAAAAAACTGTTTGAAAAACCGCGCATTATCGTGGTAAACAAAATGGATTTACCCGGCGCAGACAAAGCCTATAAAGCAATTCAAAAGAAATACAAAAAATTCAAAGTGATGCAGATGTCTGCCGCTACCGGCGAGGGCGTACAAAAAGTGCTAGATGAGGTCGTTAAAATTTTAGCGGCTACCCCGGTAGAAATTTTTGTGCCGGAAGAAAAAACGGCAACCGTACATAAAGTAGAGCCGATTTTTACCATTGAGCGCGACGAAAATGACATCATTCACATCTGCGGTAAAAAAGTGGTGGAATTTATCGCTATGACGAATTTTGCACAGCCCGAAGCGGTTACCCGTTTAAAAGGAATTTTCAAAAAAATCGGTTTGGAAAAAGCACTTTTAAAATACGGTGTGCAAGACGGAGACACCTTAATTGTGGGCGGAAAAGAATTTGAGTGGAACGGCAACTTTGACGAAGAAGCCCCCACCTCCCCCGAACACGAAGGCTATAAACGGCGCGAAACAAAAGCCGAGCGTTTAGCCAAACGCAAAGCACGCCGCGAAGGGAAAAAATGAATCTAAAACCGGGATTTACTTCCCGGTTTTTTTATGAGAAGAAGAACCCGATTTAGCCGCTTTTTCCGAACGTTGGTTCGCTTGATTAACCATTTGAATTAAGGTGGAAAAATCTTTATAAGTCTTAGATACACAATACGGATTAGCTTCTTTGAAATAAATCTTGTCAAAATCACTTCCCATAGTACTCTTCATAAAATCTACCAACCCTTTATTAAAAACAGGGAACATAAAATAATCTTCCGTTTTCTTAGGGCCGTTTCCTTTTTTGTACCATGTCTCAAAATTGCCGGCCACCATGCCGATTAGCTCCCCGGTATTGCTCATCACACCGCTACCACTCATCCCTTTGCGAATACCGAAGTTTTTCGTGTGTGCAAAACCAAGACCTTTTAAATAATACACCGGATTCGGGTCCTGTTTCACATCACGAACTCCGTCAAAAATAGCAATAACGGAAATTTTACGGTCCAATACAAAATTCCCTTCATCAAAATACAGTAACGGCGGCATTTTGGGGTGTAGCGCATGATTCAATGCCGCTTTAGCCCGCCTATTTTTCTCCAAAAATTGATTAAATTGTTGGGAAGAAATCATTTGCCGAAAATTTTGTTTCCCCGTCGGACGCAAGTAATATAATAGCGGCGCGCGGTTTAAATCCAAATAAAGCAACGCAAAATCATTTTTGGCAAATATCTGTGGCGAATAAGCCGGATGAATAAATACCAATGGCTTTTTCTTCGTATGTGTAAAACGAGCTAAAGCCGACGGAGAATATTCCAATAAATCCAACTGAATTTCGCATCCATTTTTACATGATTGTTGCACACAATGCGCCGCCGTAACAAACCAACGATTAGCAATACGCGTAGCCTGACATTTGCCCACTTGCCCAGTCTGCGCCGCACCGGCCGGAATGATGAGATATTCAAAGGTGTGGTAAAAATCTTCTTTTTTAGAATGTTTATCTTCGTCCACGACGGAGAAAGTACTCACTTCGGCCAGAAGCGGGGATGTAGCAAACAATATGTAAATAAAAGCAATTAAAATTTTTTGCATAGTTTATTGTATCAATTTTATTTTGTTATAATAAGGGTGTTAAGCGAAATTTGCTTAATATACAATTTTTCCTGTTTTTGGAATCCTACCCCCGGGTAGGAAGTTGTTTAAGAAATTAAATATCTAAGAGAGTCCAAAAGCAGCCTGTCAGGCAGAAGATTTTGAAGGGTAGCTCCCCGAGAGGTCTTCTGCCGAATGTTCCGTATTTTGTACGGAACTACGGCTGTTTAGTGGGTAGAACTCTCTCTTAGATCTACACTTAACCAGCCGTTTTTATTGGCTCCAAAAACAAAAAGGAGTTAATAAAATGAACAAAAACAAAACACAAAATAAAAGTCATTATAAAAAAGGCCGTCATGCTGAACTTGCCGGGGGTGCGCTTCGCACTTCAGCATCTTCCACGCAAACTGTTTTGGCGTGGCAACAACAACGACAAGCGTTGAAGACCCTGAATCAAGTTCAGGGTGACTTTATGACAAAAACAACTCGTGGTTTTACCCTCATTGAGTTGTTAGTTGTGGTGCTGATTATCGGTATTTTAGCCGCCGTGGCAGTACCGCAATATCAAAAAGCGGTAATTAAGGCCAAATTAACACGTATAGACATAATTATGAATGCTCTTTTTACCAGTTTTGATACTTATATATTAGAAAATGGAATTCCCTCTTCTTCCCATTCAATGGATATGGAAGAATTAGACTTGGGAATAAAATTTAATTATTATAATTCAGGAGAACATTCCTATTATAACGAATACGGACAATGGCAAATGGGAATATCCTCCTTTTCGGCCTATGTATATTTTCATGGGAGAGATTCAATGAAAAATATATCTATAGGGATAGAACGACGGTTTCCTTCCAACCAATTACGACTAGTCGATGTACCAGAGAAACTTCTTGAGCGTAAAGCAGTTTGCCAATGGTGGGCATCAAGATATGGAGCCGGGAGTATTATTAATGGCGCTAATCCGAGTTATCCGGCAAAAACTTGGTGCGCAGAAGTTGGGGTACAATAATATTTCAACCGACTGGGACTCATCTCTGGGTGCGGACAAAAAAACAGTTGTTGTTCAGTACAGTCTAACACTCTAGAAGTTTGTCCTGATTTTTTAGATTTGAGGCAAATTTGAGTTGCTAGTTACCCGCACAGGCGTAGCGATAGCTAACGTCAAGGGTAAGGGTCCAAATATAGAAAATTGTTAGCTCTTTATAGCAAGAAAAATGGTAATGTTTATTGCCATTTTTCTACGAATTGCCTAACAATAAAAACATTCTTATTCACAAAGAACCCCACTCTTGTGAGTGGGGTTCTTTTCATTGCAAAAGAGAATTACTATTTGTTCGTTACAAACACACCAGGTCCCATGGTAGAGCTAAGCGAAATGCTCTTTACATAGACACCTTTAGAGGTGCTGGGTTTTACACGAAGGATTGTATCCATTACTGCTTTTGCATTTTCCGCCAATTTGGCCGCGTCAAACGACGCTTTGCCGATAATGGCGTGAACGATACCATACGCATCAGCTTTGAACTCAATGCGGCCGGCTTTGAGGGCTTTAATGGTGTTAGCCAAGTCAAAAGTTACCGTGCCCGATTTCGGGTTCGGCATCAGTCCGCGCGGACCTAAGATTTTGGCGGCTTTGGCCAAATCTTTCATGGTATCCGGCGTGGCAACGAGCACATCAAAGTCAATTTTTCCTTTAATTACTTCGTCCACAATGTCTTCCGCACCGACGCGGTCAGCACCGGCTTTTTGCGCTTCTTGAGCGTGTTCGCCTTTGGCAATGACTGCGATCCGTTTGGTTTTACCCGTTCCGTGCGGCAAGGCTACCGTGGTGCGGACTTGTTGATCCGCTTTTTTGGTATCAATGCCCAGTTTCACGTGGATTTCAATGGTTTCGTCAAATTTAGCTTTCGCGTTTTCTTTAACGATTTTGGCCCCTTCTTCCAACGTGTAGACCTTCGTTTTATCGTAAGCTTTTACAGCAGCTTCCATTCTTTTTCCCATCTTAAAACTCCTTAGGTACTAACGGGCTTACGCCCTCCCTATATTAAATTTATTTGACTACGTCTACGCCCATGCTGCGGCAGGTACCTTTTACCATTTCCGCGGCAGCTTTTACGTCTTTCGTGTTTAAATCGGGCAGTTTTTGCGCCGCGATTTTTTCACATTGAGCTTGCGTAATCTTGCCGACTTTATCTTTGTGAGGAGCGCCCGAACCTTTTGCCAGTTTGAGCTCTTTAATAATCAGCGTGGCCATCGGCGGCATCTTGGTAATAAAGGTGAAAGAGCGGTCTTCAAAAACAGTGATGACGACCGGAATTTTAATCCCTTTTTCCATTTTAGCCGTTTTGGCGTTGAATTGTTTGCAAAATTCCATGATGTTTACACCATGCTGGCCTAAGGCCGGACCGACTGGCGGCGCCGGGTTGGCAGCACCAGCAGGAATCTGCAACTTGATGTATCCTTTAATTTTTTTCTCTTTTGCCATTTTTTGTTACTCCATTTTTTACTGCATACTGCGGTAAAATCTAGTTCTTTTCCACCTGAAGGAAATCCACTTCCACCGGGGTAGCGCGGTCAAAAACAGTTACCATCACTTTGAGTTTGTTCTTCTGTTCATTGACTTCTTCTACCGTGCCGATGAAGTGTTTGAACGGACCTTCCGTAATGCGTACGCTTTCGCCGCGTTCAAATTCCACCACGTGTTTGGGTTTGCCGGACGGATTATCCGTCAGTTCTACAATACCGGCAATTTCTTCTTCCGGTAGCGGGACCGGGTTTGGGTCGCCCAAAAATCCGGTTACGCCGGTAATAGATTTAATAAACCAATAGGATTCGCTGGTCATTAACATTTCTACCAGCACATAACCCGGAAAAAATTTTCGTTTGCGAAGTACTTTTTTGTTTTGTTTGACTTCCACCACTTCTTCGGTAGGAACGAGTACATTAAAAATGCGGTCGCCAAATCCTTGAATTTCACTATTAAGTTTAATCTTTTCGCGTACTTTATCTTCGTGTCCCGTTTGGGTATGCACGATATACCATGCTTTTTCTTCCGCCATTAGTGTCCTCCAATCAGCACGCCTAACACGCGCGTAAGGCCAAAGTCAATTAGGCCGACATATGCCGACACCAACGCTACCACAATCATTACTAAAATAGTAGATTGGATAACTTCTTGACGGGAAAGCCACGTTGATTTCTTAAGTTCGCCTACCGACTGCTTAAGAAAATTGATTACTTTGTTCATAGACTTGTCCGTTTCCCTGGTATAAAACCTGGCAGGAGCGGAAGGACTCGAACCTTCAGTCCCGGTTTTGGAGACCGGTGGTTTACCAGTTAACCGACGCTCCCACAAAAATCTTAGGCTTTGCCTTCTTTATGAGTGGTGCTCTTTCCGCATTTTTTGCAGAATTTGTGGAGCTCCAACTTATATTCTTTCTTTTTACCGCGCACTTGATAATAGTTTTTGTTTTTGCATTCGGTGCAAATCAGCGCGATTGTAATTCTTTCACTTGCCATCTTATTATTCCTTTACGAAAGGTTTAGCCAACTTCTGTTTAGAGAATACTATCCCTGGGGGCGTTTGCACGCCCCCAGTAACAGTGAACCAAACAGTTTTTGGTTACTACTCAATAATTTTGGTTACTACACCAGCACCTACGGTGTGGCCGCCTTCGCGGATAGCGAAGCGCAAACCTTCTTCCATAGCAACCGGGGTAATGAGTTTCACTTCAATTTCAGCGTTATCGCCGGGCATAATCATGTCTTGTTTGAAAGACAATTTCAATATCGGCGATAAAGTTGTAGAAAAGGGTCCTGGAAATGCCTCGGTTGATAAATGTATTTATAAGATCTATGAGGATCTCCTGGTTTGTGATTATCGTGATATTCGTAACATAGAAGCTCTAGGTGACTCTTTCCTTAAGCACGATAATGGGTCTTTTGTTTATAGTAAGGTTTCATTATATATAGTCGAAGAGGAATCCGACGGAAGTTATGTTATCGTAGATAAAGCAAAAGCGGAATTTAATTCCTTCTATGCTTTTAACTTATGCCCTGTATATTGGTCTGATTTACATGGAGCTAATACAATTGACATATTTGAAAACGATGAATTGATAGAGACTGTTAGTTGCTCTGTGAAAGGCTCTGATGTGATAGGCTCGAAATATACATTATATGGACATAATTATAAATTAGTTCAGAACGTAGATCCTGAAGAAGGGATAAGTTGTGGCCTGAAGGTTAGAGGAATTTATGCTGAAAAATTTAACCAAGATATAGATTATAATGAGTTAGATTTGAATGATACTAATTATACAGATCTTACAGGCGCAACGGTAAGGCCTGAGGTAATTAGAGGAAGATACATACATATTTTATCTTCAAAGGGACTTAGTAACCTAACATTGAATTTACCAGAAGCCGCTGGATTAAGTGTAAAACTTATAAATGCTTG
>CACZKQ010000050.1 GCA_902781765.1 uncultured Elusimicrobium sp.
GGAGCAAAAGCTCCGGGGTTGTGTTTTTTATCAAAACATCTTATTTTTTCTTAAGTGCCAAGTAACCCATTAAGCGGTAAATTAACTTGGAGGTATTAAATTCCGTAATGGTGTCGGCACTGCGTTTACACGCTTCCACTACGTCTACGGCCACAATTTTTTTGTGCTTGATGACTTCGCGAAATAAATCGAGCGCCTCATACCACATAAATCCGCCGGGTTGCGGTGTGCCGGTAGCCGGAATGACCGAGGGGTCAAAACCGTCTACGTCAATCGTGACGTATACCGTATCCGTTAATTTTTTAAGCACTTGCGGGATAAGTTTTTTAATGTCGCGGTTTTCGTGCATTAAAAAAGTGGTAACTTTGCCCGCGTTGCAATACTGCTTTTCTTCGCTTGCTACGCTGCGAATACCTACTTGTACCACAGGTACTTGGCGCGAAGCCGGATATAACGCGCACGCGTGCGACTTGGGCGTTCCCTCAAAGGTTTCGCGTAAATCGGCGTGGGCATCAAAATGCAAGATACTTAAATTTTTATATTTTTCAATATAAGGTTGCGCCAACGCTTGCGTAACGGTGTGTTCTCCGCCAATATAAAAAGGAATGGCCTTATATTGCATTAAATTGCGTACGGTTTTATCAATATTTTTGAAAACCGTATTGGTGGAGCCTTTGCAGTTAATAGCCGGTTGGGTGTTAATACCTAATTCCCATGTTTCCGTTTTGGTTTCTTCGTCCCAAAGTTCAATTTGAGTAGAAGCTTCAATAACGGCAGCCGGACCTTTGGCGGTACCATGCCCATAACAAACCGTTTTTTCAAACGGAACAGGCACGACCACGAATTTACAAAGGGGCAGAGAGCTGTATTTGCTCTCTAGCCCCATAAACTTATCTGTTTGTACGTTATCTTCGCTCACAAATAGTCCGTAATTAGCTGACAAATACCGCGGCGGCAATAACGGTAGTCCATACGCCGTTTGTGCAAACGGCAGATTGGGTGATGTTAGTGGTGCGAACGATTTTACCGCTCATTTTCCAAATTTCTTCTTTTTGGTCCCACGTGGTGTCATTGTCAAAATCAAGCCCTAACGTGGTGGACAACATTAAAGCGGCCAAATCTTCGGCGTAATCACCGGCTTGTTTATCTGTTTCACCAAAACTATGGTGTTCAGATAAGTACCCATGATGGTTTCTATCTTTCGGGATAGCTACCCCAACGGAAGCCGCAATCATACGGCGGTATTCGTTGCTGGTATTTCTGCTGATAACACAATGCAGAATTTGACCCGGGTGTAATTTCTTAAGCCCTTTTTCCACCGGAATAGTTTTGCAACCGGGAGGGAAAATGCTAGATACAGGCACCAAGTTAAAGCTGGCAATCTTGGCGTCGCGCAAGGCTTCTTCAAAGCTTGCGAGTTTTTCTTTGTGTCTACCAATTCCTTTGGTAAGGAATATTTCTTTAGGGACAAATGCTTCGTACATGTTTAGTTTTCCACAATTTCCTTGTTGTGAATTTAGGTATAGATATATTATAACAAATCACACGTTTTGTAAATGGGGAATTTTGAAAATTTATAAAACGGATTGTCTTTTCTATTTTTCCCCGATAAATGCTATGATATGGATATGAAAAAAATAAATCTGTTCTTAACTTTGTTGTTTTTAACTACGGGGGTGTTCGCTATGCCGAATATGTTTAATAAAAACGGAGTCCTTCATTTTGATTATAAAGCCGAGGACCTCGCCCCTGCCGAAGCCGCCGCGCGTGTGCAGTTGGAAAAAGAACTCGCCGATATTATTGCCATTCCGAAAGAGAAACGCACCTTTGAAAATACCATTATGGGCTACGAACGCGCCTTTGACCACTATGGCGAAGCGCTAGGCATGAGCGGATTTTTGTCCTATGTTTCCACTGACAAAAATTTCCGCGACGCCGTGCACGATTTGGAAATGAAAACCAGTCAATATATGATTGACGTTGCCACCCGCCGCGACGTTTACAAAGCCATCCGCGAATATACCGACACGAAGCCGCAACTTGGCCCCATTGAAGCTAAACTCGTTAAAGAAATGCTGATTGGTTTTAAAAACAGCGGGCTTGAACTAAGCGACGAAGAGTTGGAAACATTTAAGAAACTAAATAAAGAAAAAGCTGAGTACGTAATCAAGTTTGATAAAAATGTACAAGAATATAAAGACCCGCTTGCCGTTACGAAAGAGCAATTAAAAGGACTGGGAGAAGATTATATCGGCAAGCTGGAAAAAACCGACGACGGCAAGTATTTGGTAACGCTGGATTACCCGGACTATGTACCTTTTATGCTTAATGCCGACGACGAACAGGCCCGCAAAGAATTAGAGTATAAATACAACCGCCGCGGCGGGCAGGAAAATGTGGAACTGTTGGAAAAAACAGTTACGCTTCGCCGCGAAGTGGCGCATCTGCTCGGTTACCCGACGCATGCTGATTTAAAGTTAGAAAAACGCATGGCGAAAAATCCGAAAAACGTGATGAAATTTTTAAAAGATTTAGAGAAAAAATTAAAACCGTTTGGCAAAAAAGAAGATAAACTGATGATTGCTTATAAAAATGAAAAAACGGGTAAAAAATCACGCACGTTATATCCGTATGAATCGGGCTATTTTAGCAATAAATACCGCAAAGAACATTTAGAACTGGACAGCGAAAAAATTAAAGAGTATTTCCCTTCACAAGTAGTTATTGACGGTATGCTGGATTTATTCGGTAATCTGTTCGGCATTACGTTTAACCCGGCCGATATTCCCACGTGGCATCCGGATGTGAAAGCGTTTGCCATTAAGGATAAAGCCGACGGTCATTTAATTGCCTACTTTTATATGGATTTATATCCGCGCGAAGGCAAGTACAAACATGCCGCGTGTTTTGACCTTGTAAACGGAGAAGAAAAAGAGGACGGTACGTGGCAAATTCCGTTTGTGGCGATTGTCGCCAACATGAATAAGCCGTCCGCTACAACTCCTTCTTTATTGAAACACAGCGAAGTGGAAACGTTATTTCACGAGTTTGGGCATGTGCTTCACAACGCGCTCACGAAATCTAAATACGGTGCGTTTTCCGGCACTAGCGTAAGTTGGGATTTTGTGGAAGCTCCCAGCCAACTGTTAGAACGCTGGGCGTGGAATCCGCAAGTGCTTAAAAAAATCAGCAAACATTATAAAACAGGTGAGCCGTTGCCGGACGATTTGATTAACAAAATGATTGCGGCCAAAAATTTCGGTGCGGCCGGGGCATACTTGCGGCAAAACTTTTTTGCGCAGTATGATATGACGTTGCACACGCTACCTAAAACACCGGACAGCACGAAACTTTATTTCGATTTAACGAAAAAAATCCGCGCCTTGCCGCTCACCAAAAACACCATTCCGCAGGCGGCTTTTGGGCATATTATGGGCGGCTATGATGCCGGGTATTACGGGTATTTATGGTCGGAAGTGATTGCGGAGGATTTCTTTAGCGAATTTGAGAAATACGGAATTTTTAACCCGGAAATCGGTTTAAAATACCGTCGCGAAATTTTAGAAAAAGGCGGCAGCGAAGAGGAAGAAAAATTGGTGGAAAATTTCCTGGGCCGTCCGGTTGATAATGGGCCGTTCTTAAAATCCATTGGACTTAAGTAAGGAGTATGCCATGAACATTGTGATTGGAATTGATGTTGGAGGTTCTACTACCAAAATTGTGGGGTATACAGAGGGGGGAAAACTTATTTCCCGCTTGCAGGTAGAAGCAGCTGACCCGCTTACCTCTGCCTACGGGGCTCTGGGTAAATTCATCAATGAAAATAAACTCTCTTTAAACCAAGTGTGCCAAATTATTTTAACCGGGGTAGGTTCTTCTCTTTTTAAAAAAAATATATACGGAATCCCCACCCGGCAAGTAGATGAATTTAAAGCCATTGGGCTAGGCGGGCTTGCCTTGTCTAAAAAGAAAGAGGGATTGATTATCAGCATGGGTACCGGTACTGCGTTTGTACGCGCCGGGAAAGAAGGTATAAAACATATTGGCGGGTCGGGCGTTGGCGGCGGAACGGTGCTGGGATTGTGCGGCAAAATGTGTGGTGCGTCCTCGTTTAGCACTGTAACGGCGTTAGCGAGGGAAGGTTCGCTACATAAAGTGGATTTAAATATTGAAGACATTAGTACCGGTGTTATCCCTACTTTGCCTGCCGATACAACGGCTTCAAATTTTGGCAAAATGCAAGACGACGCGACAAGTGCGGATTTTGCATTGGGTGTTTTGAATTTGACCTTCCAAACCATTGGAATGATGGCTGTTTTTGCTTGCCGAAATGACCGTATTAAAGATGCTATTATAACGGGTACATTAACGCAAGTTCCTTTTGCAAAGAAAGTATTTCAGGACCTGCATAAAATGCATGGAATTAATTTTATTATTCCGCAAAATGCCATTTATGCTACAGCCACAGGGGCTGCTTTATCCTATTTATATCAAAAGGGAACGAAAAATGCCGGAAAATAAGTCGTACAAAAAATCCAGTTTCGGGCCGGCGTTTCTGTTTTTACCTAAACGCCGCAAAGTTGCGTTAGCTAATTATTATGAGTTTTGCCGACTTATGGATGATATTGTGGACGAGCCTACCGTGGCCGAGCCGGGCAAAGCGCTGGATTTTTGGCGGGAAGAAATTAACCGGATTTTTAAAGACGAAGCGCAAACACCGCTTAGCAAGCAGTTGGCATTAGATGTTAAAGAATTTCATTTAACAAAAGACCGCTTTTTACTACTTATAGAGGGTATGTTTGCCGATTTACAAGGTAAAAGATATGGTTCACTGCAGGAACTGGAGTGGTATTTGTACAGGGTCGCAGTGATTGTTGGGTTAACAACGTTAGATATTTTAGATGTTCAGGGCCCTCAAGCAGAAAAACTGGCTAAAGATTTGGGGGGAGCTGTTCAATTAACCAATATCATAAGAGATGTGTCCACGGACGTGGAACTGGGGCGGGTTTATTTGCCGGAAGATTTGCTTATGCAGGAAGGGTTAACCCGGGAAGATATTTTAGCCGGTCGCGAAACTGAAAAAACTGCAAAAGTTCTTAAAAAGTTAGCTGAGCTAGCGGAAAAATTATATGCCCGCGCCGAAAGGCAGATGAAGCAGTTGCCCCGGCTTAAAATGTTACCTTGCCGCATGATGGCGTGCGTGTATGCTAAAAATCTTGCTAAAATAAAAGCAGGTGGCTTTAAGGCATCTAATCCAATTAAACTCACAAAGCGTGAAAAACTACAAGGAGTCTTGTGTGCGTGGAAAAACACTTTTTTTGCTTAGTCTAAGCGTGCTATGTTTGATGGCTATTTCCCAATGTTTTGCGGCGGAGGGTGTAGTTTCTTGCGTGGAGCGGGGGAAGAAATTATTTGCCAGCAAAAATTATTCCCAAGCAAAAACGGTTTTTTCTCAATGTTTAAAAGAAGATCCGGAGAATGTAGAGATCCTTTTGTCTTTGGCAGGAGTGGAACTAACGTTGGAAAACTTAGATGAAGCCGAAAACTATTTTCAAACTGCCTTGCAGAAAATGAATCGCACTTCGCCTTATATTTCTTATACCTATTCTATGCTAGGGGATATTTCCCTTAAAAAACAGAAAAATAAAGAGGCCTTAGACTACTATACAAAGTCGCTGGAGAGTAATGCTGCCAATGTTAATTCTTTGGTTGGAAAAGGTGTAATTACGGAATACCAGGGTGATAAGGATGGAGCGGCTGAATTTTATAGGGCGGCGTTAGCAGTAGAACCGCTTAACTTAATTGCCCGGCAACGTCTAATCAATTTAGAGCCGGATTATTTTACGGATGAAGAAATTTTAACCGCACTTAAACAACGCTATGCCATCGCTCCGGATGCAAAAGAATTAACCGAAGAACAACGGCAGTTGTTTGCAGATATCCATTCTGCCGAACAACGTAAAGGGGTGGAATATTTAAAAAATAAGTATGTCAAAGTCCCGGCGGAATATATCGTTACTCTTAATAAAGGGACAGAATTTGAACGCGATATTTTGACGTTGGAAGGCTATAATGCTTTATCGAAGCATATTGGGCAAGATGCTATTTCTGTATTTCAACGGGTCGGCGTACCTATTCAGTCGGTGTTTTCGTTGCGTAACATGAAAGGTGAAAAAATCTTTAAAGAAGACAGCACCTTGACCAAAAGCGGGTTTTTTGTGTATACCGAGGCGTTGCAAAACCGCAAGGCATTTTTACTTCCGCAAGAAGCAATTCCGCCCACACCGGCTAAATTAGAACGCATTGCCCGGCAGATAGATGCCTTAAAAGCCAAAGGATATATCCAAATTTCACTTGCGGAAAAAAAGAAAATAGAAAAAGAAACCTTTTGTTCCGAGGAAACACTTCGCGAAGAACTCGGCCTAACCATTATCCCGGTAAACAAAAATAAGCGGTATTATTTAGTAGCGCCGGATAACCCCACGGATGCCAAAAAAAGTGTTTCATATTATTACGTCATGAAAAATAGAGCGAAAAAGAATCCTTCGCTTAAGGTTCCTCGCAATACGTTTGTGGAAAGTTTGACATTTTATAACTATACTGTTTGTTTGGAAAGCGACGGAAAAACCTTGTAAGTTGAAGTGCTTGTTCCGTTTTTGTATAATATTAAAGTAGTATTAAAACAATTCGTTAGATTTATTTTAGGCAAGAGTTAAACAAAATGGTAGCCCAAAACAATCTGTGTATTCTTATTCTCGCGGCCGGTAAAGGCACGCGCATGAAGTCTTCTCTTCCCAAACCGCTTCATTCGGTTTGCGGAATGCCTATTTTAGGTCATATTTTAAAAGTATCCCAATCGTTAAATCCGGCCGCCATTGGCATTGTGGTGGGGCATGAGTCCGACCTGGTTATTGAAACGGTAAAAGCCAATTTGGCTAAGTGGAATATTAGTGCGCCGGTTGTGTTTGTCAAACAGACGGATTTATCCGGTTCCGGCTCGGCAGTGAAAGCGGCTCTTCCCTTACTTCAAAAATTTGAAACGGTTCTTGTTTTGAATGGAGACACGCCCTTGCTATTAGGAAAGACGTTGCAGGACATGCTCCACACGTTTACAGCTGAAAAAGCGAGTTCCTTAGTATTAGGGGTAACCGTTCCGGATCCGGCCGGTTATGGGCGTATCTTGCGCGAAGCCGACGGCACTTTCCAAAAGATTGTAGAAGATGCTGATGCAGATGAGGATACCAAGAAGATTGCGGAAATTAACAGCGGAATGTATATATTTAGTTCTAAAGAACTTCAAACGGCACTCACGCAACTCACTCCGCAGGGATCAAAGAACGAATATTATCTAACAGATACCCTTTCTTTAATTAAGCAAATGAACCAACGTGTTTTAGTCTTTCACAGTGCAGACTATAAACAGGCGTTGGGTGTTAATAGCAAAGCGCAACTTGCCCAGGCGCAACAAATTATGCGCTCGCGCGTGGCGCAGGAACTAATGGACAACGGGGTTACGCTCTTGCAACCGGATCAAACGTATATTGACCCCGGTGTGCAAATCGGGGCCGATACGGTGATTTGTCCCGGATGCTATATTTTAGGGAAAACCGTCATCGGGAAAAATTGCGTGTTGGAAGGCGGCGTTTATATTAAAGACTCCACGATTGCCGATAACGTAACTTTAAAAATGGGGACCTATGTAGAAGAATCTACGGTAGCTGAAAATTGCCAGCTGGGTCCGTACGCGCATTTGCGCCCGAAATCGGTCCTTTGCAAAGGGGCTAAGGTCGGCAATTTTAGCGAAATTAAGAAAGCCGTTATTGGGGAAGGTTCCAAAGTTAACCATTTAAGCTATATTGGGGATACCCAAATGGGGGCCGGCGTTAACGTAGGGGCGGGAACGATTACCTGCAATTACGACGGCAAAAACAAGCATCAAACTATTATTGAAGACCACGTATTTGTGGGTTCTAACGTCAATTTTGTAGCACCGGTAACGGTGCACGAATATGCAAAAATCGGCGCCGGGTCAACCATTACCAAGGAAGTGTCTGCCCAAGGTTTGGCTATTGCCCGTTCGCGTCAGGTCGTCTTAGAAAACAAAGGTGTAAAAAAAGAACATGACTAAAAGTGTAAATGGCGATTTGCGCATTTTTTCCGGCAATGCAAATTTGGCCTTAGCTCAAAAAATCGCGGAACATTTAAATATGGAACTGGGCAAACTGCACGTGGAACGCTTTGCCGACGGCGAAGTGGATGTGCAGATTTTGGAATCTGTCCGCGCGCACGACTGCTACATCATTCAGCCTACCTGTCCGCCCGTCAATGAAAACTTGATGGAACTCTTAATTATGATTGATGCGTTCAAACGCGCCAGCGCCGGCAAAATTACGGCGGTAATTCCGTACTTTGGCTATGCGCGCGCAGACCGCAAGTCCTCTCCGCGTGTGCCGATTACGGCTAAACTAGCCAGTAATTTAATTACGGAAGCCGGGGCCGACCGCATTATGGCTATTGATTTACATGCAGGACAAATTCAGGGGTTTTTTGATATCCCGGTAGTTCGCTT
>CACZKQ010000051.1 GCA_902781765.1 uncultured Elusimicrobium sp.
ATTGTGTGTAAGCACCAACAAGGGGCTAAAAATGATTCCGGCGATAATTTTGCCTCGCGCGGACGCAAAGAAGTGCGCGAGATACTAAAACAACGTAGAGATGCGGAGCTTGTAACTTCCTCCGCTATTTCTGAAAATATTTACATAGAAACTCATCGGCCAGAGTCGACCGCGGTAGCGCGCCGTCTGCCGAGGCCTGTTTTCTCACCGGAGCTTGCGTATCGTAAGGAATTTGAAAAATGGACTATTTCTAATTTGGAAGAGCGCTTAAAAGCCCCTGATTTTACGTTTGGGGAAATGTTGGATTATATAGACCCGTACGAGCCTTCCGGGTATGACCCGCTTGTTACAACGGTAGCCGCGGAAGCATTAAATGTGTGGCTACAATACATTCATACGAATGCTTCTTCTGATGCGGATGTTATGGAAGGAATTGCCTTTTATGCCAGTGAAATTGAACAACGGGTTTTATACCGGTTGGCTTTTTTGGAAAACAAAAGCCCGGTAAGGACTCGTAGTGCAACGGATGTACGCGCGATTGGCAGTTTGCGTCTTTTATTGCAAAGCTTACATTCAGTGGTAGAAGACCTTTATACTCAGTATGAAGAACTATATGTTTATTACAACCGGGATACAATTTTTTCAAGGGATTATCGCAAGCACTCGTTTGGGAAAATAGTCTTTGACAGGGTCTTGAATGAAATTTCTTCTGTCGGGAAAGATTTAACCGAAGAAAACATACAAACCAGTACTTTAAATACACTCGTCAGTTATGCACTCATGCTTGCGTTGCTGCGAGATCGCTCCGGAATGATGGTTTATCAAGATGGTACGCCTATTCCCGATACGGAGTGGCGCTGTATGCAATTTTTGCTGGGCCGTATTGAAGAATTAGCGAAGGGCGGACGGACCCATTATTCTACCGTGCAAGTGCCTTACGGCGATTATTTACAGGTGGTGGCGCACGTTTATGCTAACTTTGCCGCCGAGTTGCAGCAAAACTTAACGGAACAAGATTTGACGGGTGAACGCGGTGCCAAACTGGTGGCTTTGTTAAAAAAACAGGCCGATTATACTACAAAAAGCACTCCCGGTGTGGTAACGGCTGCTGAATTGGCTTCTTTCTTTTTGCGGGAACGGAATCTGCAAATGTCCAATCAAGATAAGCAATATTTTGCCAAAGCGATAGAAAGTGTTTATTGCCGGTCTGCGGTTGGACATAAAGAGGATCTTTATAATGCGCAAGGTGTAAAACAAGATTTAGGGGCAAGCCGGTCCGGGAATCCAAATAAGGCGGTACTTCACTTTGAGGGTTTTGGTTTTGAAGATGTTGGCCAACATGCTGAGTTTATGCGCGGACTTGCAAAGATACATCAAGTATTTGGCACGCCACGAACGGTCTTTAAGAAAGCGGATCCTGCGACAGATAAGATTTATTATGAATCACTTGACTCGTATGGAAATATTATTCACATGGAATATCTTGA
Organism: uncultured Elusimicrobium sp.; assembly: GCA_902781765.1. GTDB lineage: Bacteria > Elusimicrobiota > Elusimicrobia > Elusimicrobiales > Elusimicrobiaceae > Avelusimicrobium. The sequence continues at coordinate 1,488 of CACZKQ010000051.1, forward strand.
TCTTCCGTCGGAAAATTTATATTTTAAATGTGTACTTGACAATAATTATCAAAGTAGTCCTATTTTGGAAACACGTGAACAAGGAAGAATTCTTTTTTCAATTCTTGTAGAAGTTTTCTTTTGGGTTGCTTTTGACGGAGTGTTTCGGGTGGTCGGTAGATTCGTTAGTCCGTTATTCCGCTCCGGCATTGCTGGGATCCAAGCTTTACCACGTGCGGTTGCCGCGGTAGGTAAAAATGCACGTACGGGCCGGTTGGCCGGGTTAGCGGCCGGCGGGCGTGAACTGCGGGATGCTGTTATTTTGGCTAGCAAAATGAGTCAGGTGGAAGCGCGAGGCGGCAGTATTGCTTCTGTAACGCTGAAGGCTGGCCAAAAAGTCGTCCGTACAGAAGCTCCGGAAGCATCGAGGTTGTTGTCGGGGCCGGGGGTAGAAGTAGCCGGCATGGGCGTCCCGGTTGCTGAAAATGTGGAAACAGTCAGTGCAATGATTCCTGAGGTTCGGGCATGGACAAATTGGCGGTCTATGCGTAATCGGTCTTTCTTTGGTTTTGGTTCCATGAATGAAGAAATAGACGCGGTTATTTTACGTCAAGGTGCCAATACTGCTGAGATTAATATGCGTGCGTTAGGATTAGAAAAAGGAATCCATAGGCTAAGCGATTGGAACCTCATGATGGCCGCTGCAAAGGAAAAGGGATTTGAATTTAAACTGCTTACCGGAGCAGAATTGCGTGCGGCCCGTGCAGAGGCTTACATGGCGGCTAAAGCTGCGCAAACCATATCAACACAAAATTGGCTAACAAGCCACCTGCCTAGCGCCACGAAATATTGGAAAATCAGAGGGAAAGACGGCCTATATGAACAGATCTCGCAAAAGGAATTTATGGAGTGGTATGAGGGCCTTTTGCAAGCTCAAAAAGAAATGGGTGCTTTTACCACTAAAGAAGGTGTACTAAAAGATTACTATAAAATTTTGGGCGTTTCGCGTACGGCTAGTACTAAAGAAATCAAGGATGCATATAAGCGGTTAGTTGTGTCTGTTCATCCGGACAGGCTTGGGAGAGCGGCTACGCCAGAAAAAATAAAAGAACGTGAAGCGTTAATGGAAACAATCAATGAGGCCTTTAAATATTTAAACGATCCCAAACAACGGGCCCTGTTTGACCGCCTGTTGGCTTCGGGGGAAAATACCATGTTGGCGGATGCCAGTGGAAACTCGCTCGCTATTACTTTTGATGACGCAGTATTTGATGGTACCAACGGAGTGACCTTTGGCCCCGGCAGTGCAAACCTGGAAGACTTAGTTGGAACAGTAGAGCGGTATATGAAAGATCATAACCTCTTTGATCCGTTCCAGGTGAATTTTGCCAAATTGCCCCCATTCTGGCAAAGAAGTTATCACGGTGTGACTCGCGTCTTACCGGCTATGTATGGTGCGGATTATCTGCTGCAAAATAAGTTGCAAAAAGCCTTAGATGAACGGGTAGAGCAGGAACAAAATGAAGTGTTGGCTCCTTTCCAAACGCAACTACAGGCATTAAAAGAAAAACAGGAAAAATTGCAGCAGGAAAATCCAATGCTAAGTCCGTTTGTTTCTTTACATGACAAAGTTTCTCAAGTGGAACCGCTCGTCGGAGAGGGATGGTTTGGACTGCCCTACTTATCTTTTACGGGATCTTCGTTAAGCTTGGGATTATATCATGCATATAGTTTTGTGGAACCGATTAACCCTTGGAAGTTTCACCTCATCAATCAAGAGACCCGTCAGCTCATACGCGATAACGCGGCCTATTCTCTTGCGCAAAGCGGGGTGCAAGATGCACTGACAGAACGTTTGGAAGCGGACGTCGTGGAGTTATCGTTGCGACCCATTCAAAATCAACGGGAAGAATATGTGGCGCAATTTTCACAACAATATGGAGAGGCGGCTGCCCAAGAGGTGAGAGCTTATTGGGATAACTTTGAGAGCCAGGTGCGAGCGGTATTAGTTAAAAAATTGCCGAATCAAGAAGCGGATGCCCAAATTGCCCGGTTAAATGAAGATTTTGACACGCAATTACAACATTGTTCCATAATAGCGCAAATAATGTCGGAAAAAGCAGCATTTATGGCCGAATATTCTTTCTTGTCAGCGCAAACGCAAGCGCAAATTTCCGCCTTGTATGATAATTACGAAAAAGAAGTGCGGGGAATTTTAGGCAAAGTAAAAAATGACAAGAAAACGGCTAAACTGATTGAAAAAGCAGGACAACGGCTTGGAGATCGGGTGTACGCGTTACCGGAGGTATCCACTGCTTTAAGCCAGCGAGCGCGAAATCCGTTACAGGAAGCACCGATTGAAGAGTTGCCTGATATATTTATCCTTAATTATCAACAATTTGTAAAATCCATAGCGGCTAGTTATTCCAATGAAATCGTAGAGCAGGCGGAGTCCTACTCAATGCCGGTTTTAATACAAATGGATGACATTGTGGCAAGTGCTACGCTTTCAGAAGTACAAAAGCGTGAACAGATACTTGCTATGTGGAGAGAAGTAGACAATCAGGTAGCGACCTTGTTAGAAGAAAATGAGCCGGATTATGATAAACATTTTATGAGTATGCGCAGTGGAGCTATTGCCCAAGCTATGCTTCTTGGAGATTCTACTATCGCAGAGCGGCTGAATGTGTTACTGAACGAGCAGGAAGTGCAACTGCAAAACTTGCTTGAAAAAATGAACACAAAATCGCCACAAGAACGCCGAAAGAAAATGGATAAATTTTTCACGGAACTTGATCAAAAAATTACCCGGGTTTTAAATAATAATAAATAGTTGCTATAACTTAAAAAGCCACCCTTCTCTAAATCGAAGGGTGGCTTTTCGCTGTACAAATAATACCCTGGGCCATTAGACCTAGTGGATACGTGGGCCTTAATGCCTATGGATAAAATGGGAAAAATATCTATAATATATAAAACGATCATTTTTAGGAGATAGTCATGTTACAATCATTAATTGCCCGTTTCCTTGCTATTATTTTTTTGATAGAAGTTGTATTTCCAACTCCGTTGGTTCGTGCTGCGTCGGCACCGGACCCGGAGGCACTAAGCCGGGAGATTAGCCGTCAGGTTTCTAATGAATCCTGCGTGCCGCAAGCCGGCCCGGACGAAACGTTGCGTGCGCGTGATCCGTTTCGTCAAACTGACCTTGCCAAAGAAATTGTGTGTAAGCACCAACAAGGGGCTAAAAATGATTCCAGAAATGGATTTGCAAGCCGCCTTGCTAAAGAAGCTAGGCAGCAAGCCGGGCCGATGCAAATTGAAAGCGAGGTAGTTGCCGAGTCCACCAATATCCGTCGTCCGCCGCTCCCGTCTTTGCCATCAGCGACAAGAGAGCCTGCGCGACCGACAGATCCGTATCAGCGGGAAACTGTTACGGTAAGAGGCGGAATGAAAACAACCATCCACTGGCGGGATTCTTTCGCCATTTACGACGACTTGATTGTGAAGGAATTGGAAAACCGGATTAAGGAACCCGATTTTACTTTTGGCGATTTGTTGGATTTTATAGACCCTTATGAGCCCTCCGGGTATGACCCCAAAATCACGGCAGTAGCGGCAGATGCGTTAAATGTATGGTTGCAATATATTCATACGAATGCTGCTATGGGTTTGGACGTTGTGGAAGGGGTGGCTTTTTATGCGAGTGAAATTGAGCAACGGGTGTTGTATCGGTTAGCTTTTTTGGAAAGCAAAAGCCCCGTAGAAAGCCGCAGTATTGCAGATGCCCGTGCGATTGGAAGTTTGCGTGTTTTGTTGGAAAGTTTGCATACATTTCATGACGACGTTTTTTCTAAATACACCGATATATTTGCGTATTACAACAGGGATACCATTTTTTCCATTCGTCAAAATGGTAAGTCTATTGGAAATATTTTGTTTAACAAAACCTTAAATGAAATTTCAAAAGTGGGGGCAACATTAGATGAAGATGAACCCGGTTCTGCGTCATTTACTTTAATCAATACACTAATTAGTTACGCAGTGATGCAAGCTTTACTACGCGACCAATCCGGAACACTTCTAAACCCGGATGGTTCTCCTATCCCAACTTCAGAATGGAATAGTGTAAGTTTAGTAATGAACCGCATTGATTTGCTTACTACGGACCGGCAAAGAGTTGTTTACCAAGTTCCTCAGGTGCCTGTGGGCAGTTATTTGCAAACAGCCTCTTTACTCTATTCCGGTTTTGCCGCTTCCTTGCAGCAAAATTTAACGGAAAAAGATTTGACGGGGGAACGCGGTGCCAAATTGGTTGCCTTGTTAAAGGAACATGCAGATTTTGCCAGACAGAAGGCTCCTAGTACTACACCTAGCGTAGTTATTTCGGCGGAATTAGCTTCTTTCCTGCTTCGGGAACGGAAATTTTCCATGTCGGCGGAGGACAAGAAATATTTCGCTAATGCTGTAGAAAGTGTCTATTGCCGCTCGTCGCTGGGGCATCAAAGTGAGTTGTACAACGCACAAGGAGTTAAGCAAGATTTAGGTCAAAGTATTTCCGGGCTTAAAAATATGGCAGAGCTTCACTTTGAGAGTTTTGGTTTTGAAGATGTAGGGCAACATGCCGAATTTATGCGCGGGCTTGCAAAGATACATCAATCATTTGGCACACCACGGACGGTATTTAAAAAGGTAGACCCTACGGTAGACAGACTGGTGCGCTGGGAAGAGGGCCATTCCGGGACGAGTCTAAACCGGAAATATGCCGCACTTCCTCCGGGCGATTTTTACTTTAAATGCGTGCTTGATAACAATTATCAACGTAATGCCATTTTAGCGTCGCGCGAAACAGTAAAAATTGTCGGTGCAGTACTAGTAGAGATTTTAACCTGGATAGCATTTGATGGTGCGTTCCGGGTGGTCGGTAAATTTGTTAGCCCATTATTCCGCTCCAGTGTGGCTGGGATCCAAGCCTTACCGCGTGCGATTGCTACGGTAGGTAAAAATGCACGTACAGGGCGTTTGGCTGGGTTAGCGGCCGGCGGACGTGAACTGCGGGATGCCGTTGTTTTGGCTAGCAAAATGAGCCAAGTGGAAGCGAGAGGCGGTAGTATACTGGCTGTTTCTAGCAAAGGATATAAGACGTATACCCATACTGTACCGGGTAGATTGGCCTTGCCAGGCCCGGGGGTGGATGCCTCTGTGATAACGACTCCACACGCAGTAGAAGTAGAAACCGTTGGCGAAATGATTCCATCCATACGTCCTTGGACAAACTGGCGGGATCCGCGTAACCGGAATTTGTTTGGTTTTGGTTCTATGCGTAGTGATGTAGAAGCTGTAATTTTACGCCAAGGAGAAAAGACCATCACCCTCAATACGCGTGCGTTAGGATTAGAAAAAGGAATCCATACATTAGGCGATTGGGAACGCATGATGACGGCGGCGGCGAATGGCGGATTTAAATTTGAACCGCTTACGGGAGCAGCTTTGCGTGCGGCACGTGCCGAGTCTTATATGGCGGCTAGAGCGGCACAAAAAGTGTCGGCGCAGAATTGGTTGACCAGCAATCTGCCGGGTGCCACGAAATATTGGAAATACGGTGGGGAAGACGTTGGTTGGGTACGGATTACGCAAAAGGAATTTGTAGACTTCCAAGAAGGGTTAGTGCGTAACCGAGCGCAGTCTACCGGTGTAATTACCGGGAGTCCAGCTGTATTGGAAAATTACTATGCGATTTTGGGAGTACCCCGTAATGCTACCTTAACGGAAATGATATTGTTGAATGTATGAATCATCAGATACATGATTTTATTGTTGAATGATTTATGATTGTGGGAAGGCGACTATGAAAAAGAGCATTTTTGATAAGAATTTACCGATTATATTGTTTTCGCTGTATCTTGTTTTGTCATCATATTCCGTATACATGGTGCTTTTTCCAATAAGCAGTTATGTTCAGATTGCAACGATTGGCATAAGTTTTGTTATTTTCCTCTTTTACTATATGCGTCATCCGATAAATGTTCGTGTGCTGACCCAACCTGTTATTATTGTTTCGATCCTTTTGTTAACAACTCTGGTCAATGGTTCGGATTTAAAGGGCGTATTCTTGCTGGGAATCAGATTGGTGCTGATTTACTATGTCGTTTCAGTTTTCATTCTTAAGGGATATGACCTGATGTATTCGTTGTATAAGGCGATTTTTTTACTGGCAGTTATCTTTTTGATTTTTCATCTTGTTTTTGATTATCTTCTGCCTCAGGCTGGTCTTTCGTATTTTTACTCTTATTCTACAAATATTGAGGGTATCACAAAACAGCATATTTATGCAGGACATTTTAATATTTATTTCCGATGGGAGACCACAACTGAGATTTTCGGTTTCAAAATACTCCGGTGCAGTGGTTTTTGCTGGGAGTCGGGGCAATATCAAATCTATCTCAACTATGTTCTGATGTATTTGCTTTTCTTTGATGAAGGCAGAGAAAAGCATAAGATTATCAGGGTTATTATTATTATTGCGGCAATTATCACAACAGCATCTACTATGGGGTACATTATTGCATTGCTCCTTTTATCAGGAGCTGTGTTGAATTTACGATCAAAAATAAAATTCCTTATTCTTGTTATCATGGCAGTATTTGTGGCAATGCTTATTTACAGGCTTATTATTGAAAAACAGGAAGTCGCTACTATTTCATATACTGCCAGAACATCAGAATTCGATTATCTGAGACAGATTTTTTTCGTTAACAGTCCTTTGGGCAAAGGTTTTGGAACAAGAGTAATAGTAAACAGTATTCTGCGTTTTATGTGGGAGTTCGGATATATTGCTGTTGCGATAATTGTTCTTTT
>CACZKQ010000052.1:0-966 GCA_902781765.1 uncultured Elusimicrobium sp.
TACAGGGTAGTGGGAACCCTCACACCAGCTCCTGAATTTTTGATAGATGTTACGGAAGGAAGTGCTGATAACCGCAGTTTTACGTATTATAATGATTCTCCCAACCCAGGCAGTGCTATGTCGGGCGGTCAAATTAAGGACCCGTGGGTAAACTCGGCCCTTATTGAATACGATCAACCGTATCCGAGTGATACCCCGGCGGCAAACAAATATCCTAACCACTGCTTGGCGCTTTGTATGAACGTGTATTGTAACAACCGACCCAATGGGGGAAGTACGTACTCTATTACGTTCCCGTTACAGGAAATCAAATTTGATATTGTTAAGTACTACAACCAAAAGAATTTAGCCAACGCCGACGAAGTACCGGCCCAACGCACGATTAACTTGTACCCCAATCAAGAATCGGCCAAGTGCGGTTCGTACAGATGTCCGGGACAAGCTGATTCTGGTAATACTTGTAACAGTGCTGAATATTATAATATTGGGGCGGCGAGTACAGCTGCTGCTGATTGTTATTCGTTTAAAGATGGCACGAATGGTCACTCTGGGTGCAATTGCAATGACTCTTCTACAAAAACAACTTGTAAAAATGCAGTTTTTAACGGAGATGGGACAAACTCCAACGGTAACGCTGCTATTCCGTTCTGTGCCGCGTGGGACGGCTCTTACGAAATTGCCGGGGAATTTGGTAAAACGAACGGGCAATTTGGGTTCCGTGCGACGGTAGCTACGGATGCTCCCGGCGACCAAATCATCACCGATAAAATTACGTTTAACTCTACGATTGTGTATCCGGGTATGAACCAAATCCCGATACAGGTAGACGTAACCAACATCCACACGGTACGCAGTACACCGAGTTTGGTGGGAAGCATTACGGCGGTATCGGCCGAGCCGTATACGTATTCGTACCGTTTAAGTAAAGATGCGGACGTACGTATTGCGATATTTGATGCGTCTACG
>CACZKQ010000052.1:994-15131 GCA_902781765.1 uncultured Elusimicrobium sp.
TACGCAAGATTCTATGGCTTATGGAGCCAGCAATACCGGCGATCCCATTACAGACGGGCCTATCGTGCGCACGCTGGTAGATTGGCAACCGCGCCTTGGAGAAGGGATGAAAGGTGTGGAGAAAGACGTCCAGATTAGCGAATTTGACTCGTGGGACGGGCGCGGTGATAACGGGCTGTTGTTGCCTGCGGGTAATTATGTAGTTTCGTTACAAGCAAAATCGCAAGACGAATGGCAAGGGATAGATTTTTCGCGCGCAGTAACACGGCAGTTATCGTTAGATCCCTTGAAATTAACAGATATACGCAGTGTGGGACTAAATAAACAATCCACGGCGTACGCATCTATCCAATATGTAGCGACGGAGAGCGCGAAAGTATATTGGAATATCTATACACCTGGGACCACCTTTGTAGAAGATGCGGTATCGGGTGGTGGTATTTTAACAGATTCCTCCACGCAAACAGGTACCGGGCCAACACGGGTAGCGGGTACCGGCGAATTAGTATACAGTGCGGTGGAAAACCGGACAGGTCGTATGAACTTCACGAGCAAATGGGACGGTTTGTGCGGTGTAGAGAAAGGATGTACGCGCACGTATGCGAAGGGTGAAAAGATGAGCGATGGCGGAATCTGTGGCGATACGAATCATCCGTTCATTTCAGAAAAATCTGTCTGTCAAGAATCGTTTGCTTATGGGTCTCCGTTACCGGACGGTAACTATGTATATGCGTTATGGGCGGAAATCCCCTACAACGGTTGTTACTATAACAAAGCCAGCGGAGAGACAGGAGCTCCTATATTCAAAGCTGGGGAAGCTTGTGCGGACGGTTCCAAAAACGGGCAAGCGTTTACGGGTGTAAAGACCTTAAAATATAACACAGGGATTATTTCCATAGACCGCGGGGTAGTAGATGCAACGATTCAACCGGTAAGTTACAGTACGGTAGGGTCCAGCCCGACGGCATATGGATTAGATCCGTTTATTTTTAAATATTCCATCGCGCGTGATGCAAGTGCTGTTTTAAAAGTAGAAAACACAGCAGGCGTAGTGGTAAAACACTTAACGCCGGAAAGTGGTGTTACGCAAGTAGCGCAGCAGATGAACACGATATCCTGGGATGGACGTGATGATGCTGGGCGGATGGTATATCCTGGTACGTACATGTTTGTAGTGGAAACGAAGGATGCGATGTTCCCGGCGGTAACGAACCGCGCTGCGGCGGTCTTCCCGGTGGATATGTACCGCGTCGTAGATGTGAACACGACGGACGTGTATGGAGATAGCAACGCGAAAGCGACGATATCGTACAAACTGTCTAAAGCGATGAACGTGCAAATCAACATCTACAATAAAGATGTGGTAATCCCGGACTACAATAGTGTAGTTGGCGAATATGCGGGATATAATGTAGATGCTACGTATACGGCGAAGAAGAGTACCGATACGATTGCTTTAACGCAAGAAATAAAGCTTGAACCTGTAGGTGGGGTAGAGGCGAAATTGCCGGCTAATACGTTAAGCGGAACCGGAACATGGACGGGATATGATGTATCTGGGACGGATAACTATATCAACGAATGGACGGTTAGCATCAACCCGGCGTATGTGGAAGGTAGCACGTTGCCCAGCCAAACGGATAAATACATTGTTTCTTTGACACAACAAAAAGTAACCATGGAAGGTGGAGCAGCGGCATGGCCACCGCGGGTGTGCGATAAAACAACGGATAAAAACTATTTCCATGATACGAGCAATCCGGATTACATTGATGCCTCTAAAAATCCGAAATGTATCTATGTACGGGATACGTCGTTTACGAACTATCCGAAAGATTTGAAGACGGCGCAAAGCGGAGTAGTAGACGTGCGCTTGCAACCCATCGAAACCATGGAACGGAGTGCATTACGAGTGGGAGAAGGGTATGATGTAACGGAAGAATGGGATGCGTTGTACTTCTACAATCCGAACGATTGCAGTAAGACAACGACGAACAAGCAAGATTGTAAATATGGCATGTTGCCGGATGGACAATATCCGTTCTTCATCTCTGCACGAAGCAACGAGCCGTTTGACCGGTACTACTATGATTTGGAAAAAGACGGCACGATTAGCGGTTACACGATAACCGGGCAACCGTTCAAACAAACAGGATCCGTACAAGTTAAGCAAGAAGAATACATTTATGCGACGGAAAAACCTGTGAGCAAGATTAACATTACGCGCGGACCGGTGTACTTCTTAGACGGTTCCACGGTAGTGTATGCTAATGCACCGCAATTATTTAACGTATCCTCCGGGCCGATCTTTGTACCGCCGTACGAGATCAACTTCTCGGTGAGCCGTGCCTCTACGGTAGAAGTAGCGGTAGTGGCGTTACAGGATAAAGTATGTACCTCCGATCCGAACGTGAGAGACGGAATCAAGAACAACAAGGCCGGAGATGTATGTAAGTACTTATCCACGATGACGATAGCGAACACGAGCAACTTTGATCCGGACATCGTGCGCAAGATGTACTGGGACGGTACGGATATGAACGGGTTCTACGTGAAGCCGGGAATCTACGAAATCCGCTTGACGGCGAAGAACTATCCGAATGCGGACTTGTACGAGCCGACGGTGAAGAGCATTACGCTCAATGCGGACTTGTTAAAAGTATTTGACTTATTAGAAGCGGACGGATATGCAATATCCGCGCGCGGTACGGAAATGCGGATTGGATATCAAATATCAGTACCGATGAAAGTAGCGATCCAAATCTTAAAACCTGGAACGACGATCTACGATTATCAAAAAGGGACGTTACGTAACCCGACGACCGGAAAAGAAGTACAAGATATCCGTGAAGTATTGGTCAAGGCAATCGTAGGTATTCGCCCCGCGACGACGCTGATAGAAGAATCGTGGGACGGGACAGATTATGCGGGCCAAGAAGTACCGGATGGGACGTATCCGTTTAGGTTTGTAACGGCGCTTAACTCGGCCGATATAGATACGGTAACGGGCGAAATTATGGGAGAGTATGCCGAAACAGATGCAACCTCTAACCCGGATAATTGGAAGATAAATAAAGTAGCAGATACATACGAATACCAGAACTTGCATAAAGCAACGATTGCAATAGGAGACGGACGGTTTGTATGTTCGGACTGGGAAAAGACGGTGTTCTTCTACCCGAACCCGCTAAAAAACGCGGACCGCGGTACGTTAGAAATAACGAAGATGCCGGTACCGGGCGAAGTGTCAATCAAGTTCTTCAACTTGGCAGGCGACTTGGTACGCGATAGCGGATACACGTGTGTAGACGCCAACAACTTCCAAACGACGATGGGAAATAGCTTAAGCTTTAACCCGGATAATAACATAAGCAATACGCCGTGGACGAACTTTGATTTGTTCCCGTCGCAGCGAAATGCCGCGTTAAGATGTCGGTGGGATCGGACGAACCAACACGGCAAGAAAGTCGCGCGCGGTGTGTACTTTGGCTTGGTAGATTTCAAGGCGAAGAACGGGCGAGAACATTGTCAGAAAGTAGTGAAAGTGTTGGTGCCGTAGAAATAAAATTTGAGGGGGAGTGAGAAAAACTCCCCCAAAGAAGTAGCGGTAAAAGAAGTAAAGGACTTGAGTCCAAAGAAAAGAAGTTATACAATAAGGAGAATAAACCCTAAAAAGAGGGAGCCTTACATTTTATGAATATAAAAGTGAAAGTTTTAGCAGCTTGTTTTGCCTGTGTATTGGGAAGCGTAAGTATTTCCTATGCGAAAGGTATTCACGAAAACGCTGGTACAAGTGCTGGCGCGTTCCTCAAAATTGACGCTGGCGCTCCGACGGCGCAGGCATTGGGAAATGCTTATGTGTCTATTGCAGACGGTCCGGAAGCACTTTTTTGGAACCCGGCCGGGGCCAGTTCGGCTACTACGCGTGAAATTGCGTTTACGTACCAGGATTATTTGCAAGGGTATAAATCGCGTACGCTCGCTTATTTACAACCTATCGGCAAAACCATTATCGGTGTGTCCTTGAACTACATGGACATGGATAACTTTGATTTTCGCGACGAATGGGCTCAAAAAATGCCGGAAGTCGGCACTCCGGTACGCAACTTCGTGGGTGGGGTATCTATTGCAAGAGGATTTTTAAACCAAAAACTTCAAATTGGCGGTACCGCTAAGTATATTAGCGAACGTCTGTACACCGGTTCCGGTTATAACCACTATAACAATGTTGGGTTTGATGTAGGGGCTAAACTTCGTTTGGTAAATTGGCTTGGACTCGGCGGTGCTTTAGTGAATATCGGCGATAAAGAAGATATGCCGCAAGGGCTTCGCTTAGGGGCGGATTTAAATACGCGTTATTTCACCGTTTCGGGCGAATATATGAAATACCGCGACGATAATGCCCGTTACGGGGTGGGATTAGAAATTCATATCCCGGAAGATTTATTACAAGTAGCCCGGTTTGATTTGCGCGTAGGTTATTATACCCGCACCAATACCGGCGAAAATACGGAAGATTCGTGGGTGGAAAAAATCGGTTTAGAAGAAACTTCCCGCGTATCATTTGGTTTTGGACTTTATAGCTCGGAACTGTTTGGTTATGGGGCATCCATTGATTATGCCGTAACGCCGTTTGGCGCGCTGGGTACTTCTCAACAGATTGCGTTATCGGTCCAATTTTAAGGTATGTTGAAAAAAGGAATGTTGCTTAAAAATAAAAAAGGACAGACCGCAGTAGAATATCTTGTTGTAGCGGCCGGGCTTTTTACGGCAATTATTTCCTTTTATGTGTTGTACTCGCACTTGGTCCCTAAGCAGTTTGACCAGGGCTCTAAAGTAATTTTGATGGAATATAATGCAAATTAGTCTTTTAGAAAATTAGGAGGACGGATATGAAATATATCGTCGCATTACAAAACAGAATGGACATGCTTAAAGCGCAAGCTTTAAACTGCCTGAAGAAGAAAGAAGGTCAAAACACGATCGAATACGTGCTTATGCTCGTAGTAGTCGTGGGTGTTGCCGGATTGGCGGGTATGCTCATTAAAAAATTCATGCCGGACTTGTTTGAACAAGTAAAAGGTAAAATTTTGGGTGGCGTAAACTCCGCGGACGGCTATTAATCGTATGCAATTTTGTAAGAAGCGTGGGGGACAGGTAACCGTTGAATTGATGCTGATATTACCCGTATTTATGTTACTAATTTTCTTTGTGCTTGAATACGGTAATATCGCATACCACACGATTATTGCAAACCATGCTTCTTACGAATTTGCTCGTATAGGTTCTTTAGTTGCTGTTAATAAGCCTAGTGGCCGGCCGGATCGCTCGGTCATGACGCGTAAAATAAACCAGGCCAAGCAAAAAGTGTTTGGCTCTAAGTCGGGCAGTATTGGGGTAACTGTAAAGGTAGAAACAACCGGTACGGACCCTATGTATAAAAGACATCGCCATGAAGATGTAATTGTAACAGTAACCTATCCTGTGCATTTGGTTTTTCCGGGTACCAGTTATATTTTGGCCAGTGAGCCGCGCAGAGAGGGAATTCGCCGTATCCAGGCTGTAACGCGTATGCCGATAGACAAGGCGTACTTAAGTAGTGATACGAAATAGATTTGCATAATTATTATTAGTTGTATCTAAGGAGATAAAATGAAAAAAGGGATTTTTCTACCGCTGTTAGTAGCTATTTTAGCTGCTGTTGTGTACGCGATGATTGTCAGTAGCGCAGAAAAAAAATTAAATGCGTCTAAGAATATCAAGCAGGTGTTTGTGCCGATTCGTGATATTAAGGAACGCGAAGTCATTAAGCGCGATTTTATCCGCCCGGTACCGGTGCCGGCAGCTTACTTGCAAAAAGATGCTTTTACGTATACAACGGATGCCGATTTTAAACAAATTGAAAATGCCGTAGCGCGTATCCAAATCCCGAAAGGAAACCAGATTTCTAAATATGCAATTACCTCGTTATCTCCGGAGGCAGGTCTTTCCAGCAAAATTCCGGTTCAAATGCGCGGATATGTAATCAGCGTGCCTATGAATACGGCCAATATGATTAAACCGGACGATAACGTAGACGTGCTGCTCACTTTTGAAGCGGTTATGAAAAACGGAAGCCGCCAAAAAGTGGCCGTAACCTTACTACAGAACGTGAAAGTGTTAGGGGTTGGGTCCAACTTAGGGCAAGGTCTTGATTTAAAAACGGCGAATGCCATGAAGAACAAAGAGGAAGAAGATGCTGCGTTTTCGGATAGCTCCGCTTTGTCTTTGGCACTTTCTCCGCGTGATGCTCAGTACCTGGCTTTAGCGCAAGCGGAAGGCGATATTTCTATCATCTTGCGTTCACATGGGGATGTAACGAACTTTATTATGGAAATTGCAAGTTTTGACAAATTATTCCAATAAGGAGAAACATATGAAAAAGAATGTCTTTTTGACTATTGTGCTAGTTATTGGAATAATGAGTATTGCCGGTTTAAGTTTTGCGATGTCTAAATCACATCAAGCACAGAATTCTTCGTCATCTGGCAGTGGGGCCTCATCCGGCGGGGCCAATCAACTGGTGGAAAAAGTGTCTACGAAAGTGCCTTCTAACATGCGTGCTACTTTGATAGATGGTTTGCCGAATGTGTTGGGGCAGCTGGTCGCTGAAGGCGATCAAGTAGACGTATTATTAACCTTTGACGCAGTATTAAAAAGTGGAAATAAAGAACATGCCACCGTTACTTTGTTGCAGAATGTAAAAGTATTGACGTCTGGTGTGCAACGAATGCAAACTGCGTTGGCTGATGCAGAAAAAACAAAATACAACGGTTATGTTGTATTAGCGCTTTCTCCGCGTGATGCCCAGTACTTGGCGCTATCTCGCTCGGAGGGAGTATTGGATATTGTTGTGCGTAGTCCGGGAGATCAAACAAACTATCTGATGGAGATTGCAACTTTTGACAAATTATTCCAATAAAATACAGGATAAACTATGATAAACACGAAATTTATTACGAAAGTTTCTTTGACCGTATTACTGGGCACCTTGCTTTTGCCGGGTATTGCCCAAGCAAAAAAGACACGTCTGGTGGCGGTGAGCGCAGATGTGGTGGAAATCAGTGGTACCATGCAAAGCGTTAAAGGGTTTTCATGGAACCAGTTGTTTGATTTTGAAGAGGCCACGATTCCCGGGATTTTGTCTTTGGGCGAATTTGAACGCAAAACTGCCGTTGCTACACGTCTTCGTTTGATGGAAACGGAAGGCCGTGCGCAAGTGCTTTCTAACCCCAAAGTGGTTACTTCTTCCGGTAATGCTGCCAAAATTTCTGTGGGCGGTAAAATTCCAATACCGGTGGTAAATAACCAAGGGGTCGGTTCGCAACTGGAAGAGTACGGTATTTTATTAAACGTACTTCCTACCATTATCCCGGAACGCAATAACTTGATTGATTTGCAAGTGCAGCTATCTGTTTCTTCAGTAGACTATTCCAGAACGGTCGTAATCGGTACGGCGGCTGCACCTTCTTTTACCAACCGCGAAGTAGAAACCCATGTGGAACTTAATAGCGGTGAAACATTGGTAATCGGCGGGCTAAAAAGCAGTTCGCGCAACGTGGCTGAAGACCGCGTACCTTTTTTGGGCCGGTTACCGTTGATTGGGCTTTTATTTAAGAGTAAAGACGTTACGGAAGAGCAACGCTCGCTCTTCTTATTTATCACAGTAGAAGTGGTAGAGTAGATAACTATGGCTGAAGAAAACGAAGTCCAAAAAAATGAGGCAAAAATTGTTGCTTTCTCCGGGCCGAAAGAAGGTTCCGGAAAGACAACGCTTGTGTTGAATTTGGCGCTTGGTTGGGCGGGTATTCAAAAGCGTCCGGTGCTTATTGTGCCGTTGGATCCGTTGGCCCGTCAAGAGCATAGTTTTTATTTGGATATTGCAAATCCTGTCAGTGTAGCTGATTTATTGCAAGTATTGGGAAATACCTCTATTGCCGTTGTGGGGGGGTTATTGCGCGGGAAGATTTCTATGTCCCAGTGGGGGGTGGGATTACTCCCTTTGGGAAACACGCGTGCGCAAGTAGCTTCCATTAGTCCCAAAATTTTAATTCCTATTTTGTCGCGTTTATCTCAAACATTTGATATTTTCTTAGATGTGGATTCCAGCTTCCCCATGCAGGCCTTTGCTTTTGATATTGCCGATAAGATTTTTTGGGTTTCAAATGCTACCCGAACGCATATCAATTCAACGGTACAACTGTTTAACGACTACAAAGCCCAACGCTATCCCATGGATCGTGTGAGTGTGATTTGTAAGGGCGCGAAGTGGACGTATTTTTACCTTGGGATGAAGATGTCATGGCCACTTCTAACCGCCGCGAAGTGGAGATTATTACCAATCCGCAGTCCGAATGGGTAAAAGGATTGCGTTTACTGCTAGCTAAGATTCGTGATTTACAACCGGCTCCTAAAGATTGGCAAGCATCCGTATCGGATGAAGAATTTACGCAAGCGGCCAAGGAAATTTGGTCTCCGATTTTATTTGATGATGGAAAGGGAAATGCCGGAACCAGCCATATTGCGCTGGAAGGTGAAGAAGAAACCAATAAGAAAAAGCTTTCCTTTTGGGACGATTTGAAGCAAAAAATTCACAAAGAAGTGGTCCATACCCTGGAAATTGAGCATATTGTCGTTAGTGATGAAAGCTCGGCCAGCGCACAAACACGTAAACGGGTGGCTGCCATTGTGGATGATATTTTGCAAAAACAACCCAACTTACAATTTTCGCGTGACCAACGTACTCGTTTTACAGCGGAATTATTGGATGAAATCTTGGGTTTAGGGCCGTTAGAGGTGTTAATGCGCGACCCGGCTGTTACCGAAATTATGGTCAACGCCTTTGATAAAATTTTTATTGAGCAAAAGGGTAAGTTGACCTTGACCAAATACAAATTTAGAAATAATGAACAGGTGGTCCAAGTAATTAAGCGTATTGTGGCTCCGCTAGGTCGTCGTATTGACGAATCTGTGCCGCTGGTGGACGCGCGTTTAAAAGACGGTTCCCGTGTGAACGCAATTATTGCCCCATTAGCTATTTCCGGCCCGACGCTGACCATTCGCCGCTTCTCCGCAAAACCGTTCGGCCCGGAAGATTACTACCGTTTTGGTACGATTAGCCCGGAATGTATGGAATTTATTAAAAAGTGTGTAAAGATCCGCAAAAACATTATTGTTTGCGGTGGTACGGGTACCGGTAAAACAACATTCTTAAATGCCATTTCCGGCTATATTGCTGATGACGAACGTATCATCACCGTAGAAGATACGGCGGAACTTCGTTTGCAACAGCCGCACTGGGTGTCGCTGGAAAGCCGTCCGCCAAACGTGGAAGGAAAAGGGGCCATTACCATTCAAGATTTAGTTAAAAACTGTTTGCGTATGCGTCCGGACCGCATTGTGGTAGGGGAGTGTCGTGGCGGCGAAGCATTGGACATGTTACAAGCCATGAACACCGGGCACGAAGGTTCGTTGACCACCATTCACGCCAACACCCCGCGCGACGGATTATCCCGCTTGGAAGCCATGTGTATGCAGACGGGGGCCGACTTACCGATTTTTGCCATTCGCGAAATGATTTCTTCGGCTGTCAACTTAATTGTTCAGCTATCCCGTTTTTCGGACGGTTCGCGTAAAGTAACCTACATTACCGAAATGCACGGACAAAAAGATAATAAAATTCAATCTACGGATTTATTTCGCTATGTGCAGACGGGTGTGGATGAAAATGGAAAAGTGCAGGGAATTTTTGCCCCAACGGGGAATTTCCCTACATTCTATGAGGAATTTGCGTCAAAAGGACAACCTGTGGACGAAGCTATTTTTACAAAAGGAGCTATTCCTTTGGATGAAAACGGAGAACCAAATTTATCTGCCGCAAAAGCTTTGTATCAGGCGGGTGTTCCCACTCCACCGGTAGCACCTGCCTCTGCGGAAAAGACGATTGCACCTAGTGCGCCGGCTGCTCCTGGAGCACCGCAGACACCCAAAGGGCCGGAAGTACCGCCTCCGCCGCCAGCGGCATAAAAGAGAAGATATGATGAGTAAAAAATACATTGGACTTGCTTTGCTACTAATTGTTACCTTGCTGGGAGAATCCCTTCCGGCCGGTGCGAGGGCTTTGTCGTCCAATGACCGTATCCGTATTCAGTGCGCGCGTTTAAAAATGGGTATTCTGGCGGAAATGGTAAACGTAAAGAAAACGACGGAAGAAAAAAAGTTTCAATTGGATGCTCAATGTACAGGGGGAAAAGTCCGTACGATACAGGCTCCTGCTTGGTTGAATGAAGAACTTGCCAGAATTGAAAAAAATAAAGTCGTGTTCGTGCAAGATGAAGGGGCCACTTATAGCGAGGCAGATTTGTGGAGACAAGCTTTTTCGAATATATATAGCTACTTAGATTTGGCGGATAAGTCGTTGGATCCCAATCAACCCATTGTGCTTTCCCAACTTTCACGTGAATTTATGAAATATCGACTGCGGTTGATGTTGGCTATTGACCGTTTAAACAAAGACTTCGTTCGTGGTAAAGAATATGTAGTGATGAAAGATTCTTTTGATGGCAGAGCCAGAGCGATGCTTTCTACCATGGAAATGATTAACAGCGAAATTTATAGTACGGTAGAGTCTTTTTCCAGCCCAATTTCCCAGCGTGAAAATAAGTATCGCCAGGCGGTATCTGCGGTGGTGGTATTATCAAACGGTTTATTTCGCGAATTTTTAGCCAAGGAACCGATTCCGGTGTATCCTCCGGATCCCAAAATTTACAAAACAACACGTGCGGATAATGCATTTAGCCTGTTTTTAACTTTGCTAGGGGCAGCGTTGGCCGGTTTTGCGGTTTATTTGTTGTTGGATAATAAACGGGAAACCATTTTGCAAATGTTGGAAGATTACCGGGCAAAGAGTGTTATTTGGGCGGAAGATTTTAACCGTCAGTTTATTACCATTGATGTGAAATACATTGTCATGGGGACGATTGCTTTCTTTGCTATCCTAGGGTTGATATTCGGTTTAATGGTAGGCGGATTTGGCGGTGTATTTTTATTCTTACTGTTTTTGTTTATCGGCGGTTTTGTTAGCGTACGGATGCCGATGGCGGTGTTGGATACGTTGCGCAAAAGCCGCGGAAAGAAGGTTAATGCCCAGTTAATGGACGCGCTTATTTTACTTTCAAACTCGTTACGTTCCGGTATGGACATTGTACAGGGATTTGAACTCGTTTCACGGGATTTACGCCCGCCGATAGCGGATGAATTTGGGCTTGTAGTCAAAAATTACCAATTAGGAACTCCTTTTGAAAAAGCGTTGGACGGTATGACCGAGCGTGTAGAGAGCCGGATGCTTTCTTATATTATTAAAGCTATTATCATTCAGCGGCAGGTGGGGGGAAACTTGACGGTCATTTTCTCCCGTTTGGTGGAAAATATCCGTGAAGAAAGTAAATTGGAAGAAAAATTACAGGCTATGACGGCGCAACAGAAGATTCAGTCTATTGTGGTTAGTATCATGCCGTTTGTGATGATGATTGTTATGTTTATCTTCAATCCTTCGCAAATGATTTCTTTCTATACCAGCCCGGTGGGTATTTTCGTATTTGTGTTCTGTATCATTTGGATTGGTATCGGTATGAAAGTGCTGCAGAAAATGGGTGAGGTGCGGGTGTAATTATGAACAGCGTACTATTTACTGTGGGACTAAATGTACTTTTGGCCGTCGGGGCATTTGCTGTGTTCCTGACGATACTGGGTTTGTTGGCGCCAAAAGAGAAAAAAGATAATTTGATGGACGTAAGCGTCCAGCAATTTAAATCTACTTCCAGTTTTGCGCGGTTAAAACCGGAAGAAAAATTTATGGACCGGATTGCGGTGTTCTGTTTAAGAACATTTAAGTTGGAAAATAGCTTGGAAGAAATGCACATGCAGCTAGGCAGTCCGGATAATCCGCAACCGGTAGATATTCTATACACAAAAGTAATTGCGGCGTTGGCCATTCCAGCCGGTATGATGTTGCTCTTTCAGTCCATATGGCCAGTAATTTTTGTACCGTTGTGTTTTTATGTACCGGACGTACTGATTAAGAGTAAAATTCAAAAACGCCAAGCCGAGATTTTGGGCAACTTCTCTACGACGGTAGACTTGGCGGCTTTAATTATTGAATCCGGTCTTGACTATTTAACCGCTTTTGAACGTATTATTAAGATTGCAAAAGAGAAAACGATTTTGGAAGAAGAATTAGAACAAACTATTAACGAGATTAAACTGGGATATTCCCGGCGTGAGGCATTGGAGCATTTTGCGGCGCGCACCGGGGTACAGGAAGTTCGTTCACTGGTGGGGTTGATTATTCAGTCCGACGAACTAGGTACCAGCTTGGTGGATCTGTTACGTAATTTCTCAACGGACTTGCGTTCCCGGCGTTTAAACCGGGCTGAAAAATTGGCAGCCCAGGCTTCTACGAAGATGTTATTCCCGCTGTTTATGTTCATCTTCCCGACGATTTTTATTTTAATTTTAGCCCCCATGATTATGGGCCTTATTCAAGGCGGCATGGGATTTTAGAGGATATTACCTATGAAAAAACAAATCATTTTGGGCGTAACGTTTTTGATAACGGCGGTGTCTGCATTTGCCGCCCAACAAGCAACTACTTTTCGCAAGGAAATTCCTGTTCGCCAACACGGCAAAGAAGAAGGAATGCTCTTGGATTTGGGGAAAATTTCTTTGGGTACGCTTAATGACGTAGAGGAAAAAAAGCAGTATCTTTCTACTGTTCAATTAGAAAAGCAACGCATTCAAAACTACACGTTACGTATGGTGTACGAAAATGCGTATCAGTTGTATAAAATGGGGGATTACCAACGCGCCCAGGAAATGGCTCAAACCATTTTGAGCATTGACCCCAATTTTAAACAAGCCCAAACGTTGGCCAAACAGGCGCAACATATGGGTACTTACGGAACGACTTCCGAATCTCAGGTAATTGATGCTAAATTTCAAGAAACGCTCAATCTGTATGAGAGCGGACGTTTAGTAGAAGCGAATGATAAGCTAAACGAAATTTTAACGATTCAACCCGGTAACACCAAAGCGCAATCTTGGAAACGTAAAATTGATGCGGATATCGCACAAGAATATGCGCGCCGCGGCGAAGTAGCGTACGAAAAAGAAGATTACCAGGCCGCTTTAGATTCTTGGTACAATTCGCTTTTAATGCGAAAAGATGACCCGAAATTAGTGGCAAAAATTGCCGAAACAGAAACAAAACTTCGCAAGCAACAGGTGGAAGATTCTATGAAACAGGCCCTTGATTTTTACAATAAAGGCCAGTATGTGGAATCGTACGCGGTGTTTGAACGTATTACCAAAATTCAACCCGGTGATGCGCGCGTGGAAAAATATATGTCCCAGCTTAAAAACGAAATTGCGGCCGGCTACTATAATGCCGGGGCAAATTCTTATAATGCGGCCCGGTTTGATCAAGCAATTTCCTATTGGAATAATGCTAAAAAAATGGGGTGCTGATGCTACCACGATGGACGGCCTTATCAAACGTGCGCGAAATGCTAAAGAAACCTACTTGCGTACAGTGCAAAGACAACGTGATGAGCAAATTGCAATAGCCCGGGAAACATATTTAAAAGAACATCCGGAAGGAACGACAGCCGGCGGAACCGGGACTCAAGGTGCGGCCGGATTGGATGATCAGCCTGATACGGTAGAAACGGTAGATGTTTCCGGAAATGTACCTGGCATTTCAAGCATTCCAGGTGCTATGGGCCCGGGTGGGATTCCCGGCCAACCGGGCAGCACTACACCCGGAGCGGCAACGGGGGTAAATCCGTTAGATCCCAATGAAGCATTTCCCACTATTAACGGAGGAACGGTTTCGCGTGTGTCAGCGGAAGCCAGTGCGGCCTCGCGTGCAAAATACATTGAAGGGTTAGATGCGTTCAACCAAGATGATTATGAACGGGCTCGTGCGGCGTGGATTGTGGCCAAACAGTTGGATCCGGGAAATAGTGATGCGGATTTAGGTTTACGTAAATTGGAAGAGTTAATGAAATAAAGGGGAAACTGTATGAAATTGACTTCAAAA
>CACZKQ010000053.1 GCA_902781765.1 uncultured Elusimicrobium sp.
AGATACGTTTTCATTTTTCCCTGGCTCGATTAGAATAGCTTTTCCATTCCCTTTTAACAATTTATTCCAACAATCATCAAATCGAGTTATGTGATCGGTGGGAAGAAGTTCCTGATTGTTTAATAAATTGCTCTCTATAATGAGATCGAATGAATTTTCTTTATAATTCAAATACTTTTCAAAGGCGTTACCAACTACAAAATTTATATTTTTGAGAATTAGATTTTGGGGGCAAGATTCTATGAATTTTCTTTTAAAAATATTAAAAATAGGTTCAAAGGCTTTCTCTTTTTCAATAACAGTATAATCGATAGAAAAATTAATTTCCGGGTTTTCTGTAGCTAATTCTCTATAAAAACAAAGCGTACTAAATGTCGAAGTGCCTGGGCCGGCCCCTAGTTCTAGTATTTTTAAGTTTATAGCTAACTCGAATTTTTCCAGCAAACAAAATAAAGGATACCAGACTTTATAAAAATTAACGGGGAAATAAATCAAAGTGTAGTCGAATGCTTTATCACAGTAAGCAAAAGGAGTTCCATCTGTATACCGAATTGGTTGTATGGATTTAAGTTTTTCCTTAAAATGTTCATTATAGGCTTTTTGTATACACTGAGGAAGATCCACACACTGATTCACTTGAGGGACATTACAACACATGACCTTTTTGATATTTTGGTATTTAACGTCCTCTTTACATACCCACTCGGCACTGTTTTCTATAAGATATTGTTTAGCCTCTCTTTCCGTGCCGAAGCATTTCCATTTGGCATTCGAAAATCCATCTATTTGCTGTCTTGCCTGCTCATAATAAGTATAAATACCAATTTTTCTTCCTGCAGCTACGGCATAGAAATTATTATTTATATAAGCAAAAGATTTGTTCTCCTGCGCTTCTTTTTCTTCATGTCGCTCATCAAAAGAGGTCTGAAAATTGTCTGCACTATCACTATAGTAAGCAATTTCTTTTATAAATGAGCTGGCAAGTTCCCGGTTCCCGTGGTAGGCCTGAAGCGTCAGCAAATGAAGTTCTTCTTTCGCTCTTGTAATTGCCACGTAGAATAACCTTCTCATTTCTTCTTTATCAACTGCAAACAACGATTTGTCATTCCACGAGCCAGGGATTCCATCTTGTAGACAATCAATAATAATAACTACATCCCATTCGCGCCCTTTTGCCGAGTGGATTGTGGAAAGCGAAATTGCCTTACGAATTTGTTTGGACCTATGGTAATCAATCTCTTCTAAAGTTTCTTCGTCTTCAGTTTCTTCATCATGTTCTAAAATTTCCTTTAACGCATTTGTCATATCTGCAATAGAGGAAAATTGATCTGCCATCGATAAAATGCTATAAATAATCATTTTTTCACTAATATTTAGGGCATTATCACGCAAAAAGAAACTTACAAACTCCGAAGGAGAAATCGTTGATATATTATGAAAAATGCGCAAACAATCATTTAATTCTTTCTTTTTTTGCTCATCTTTTGAATAAATTTTTAATGCAAGCATTAAAATAGATTCTTTAGGATTCAATTTGTGGAGTTTTTTTATTTCTTCTTTTTCATCTTCCGTCGGATATAAATCGATTGCTTTAGTAAATCTATTCCACAATTCCATATCATTTTGTTTATCAACAAAACGCAAAACATTCCAAATATTACCGATAAATTTTCCGCTCAATATTTTCTTAAATGGTTTAGATTTCTCAAAATCAATTTTTTCGCGAAATAATCTTATAATTAACGGGAGAGATGAAATATTATATTGAAACAAAACCCCCAAGGTCTTATGCTCTTCTTGGGCCTTTTTTATAAGGCGAATTATGTAATCATATTGCCCCACTTCATTGGTGAAACTTGCTGGAACAATTACCTTCCCATCTATTGCTTGAATATTAGGCTGAATTCGCTTATTTTGGCGTATTTTGTTTTTTTCAATAAACAAATTAGCAACGTCAGTTATCTTCTTACCACTACGATAGTTTGTCGACATTACAATCGTATTCACAGAATCTTCGTGGATATAATCTAACAGGATCGTTGGTTTGGCTCCTCTAAAGTAATATATGCTTTGATCATCGTCACCAACCATAAATATATTGCCGTTTGAACCCACTAAAAGCTTTAGTAAGTCATGTTGAATCGCAGAATTATCTTGCGCCTCATCAACATTCCAATAGCGATATTTTCTTTGGATAGATTCTAAAACTGATGGATATTGTTTTAATCCATTTAAAGAGTACCAAAGCATGTCATCAAAATCTATACATCCTATCTTTTGAAGATGTTCTTGATAGTCATTGTACAACTTAGCCATCTTCACTAGATGAGTACCAATTGATATTGTTTCTTTCTCGTAGTCCTTTGAATCTAAACGATTATTTTTTATGAAAGATATTTTGGCCAAAATGCTATCCTGATAGCTTCCTATTGAAAATTTTCCTTTAATCTGCTTTTTTAAGATTGTGTACAAAATAGAAGTACTACTTACCTCTTCAATCCCCGGTTTGTTGATAACATTTGGAGGGATAGGGTATCCGGCGACACGTAGTTTGGGCAAAATCTCCATATAACAAAAACTATGGATTGTCCTGAAATTAGGGATTGTAACGGAGCCATACTTCTCAAAATGTGTTTGAAAACGGTCTTTCATTTCTAGTGCAGCAGATTTAGTAAAAGTGAGCGTGATAATATCATTAACATCAACATGACATGAATAAATCAAATATCCAACTCTAGCAATAATAACACTAGTTTTTCCACTGCCCGGCACAGCAAATAAAACATTGGCCTCTTTAGTGGATTGCACGGCAAGTTTTTGCTCTTTATTCAAATGAGAAAAGCCATATTTGTTACAAAAATCTTCCACCTCCGGCGAGATATCCTCCGAGTAAACATTTATAGGCCGAGACAAGTCCTTTGGTTGAGACAATTCTTTTATTGCGGATGTAATAGGTTTAGGCTGTTTTTTACCAATAAAAGCATAGGCCTCTTCTTCCGTATTGAATCCTTGGTGTTTTTCTCCTGCAATTCCGGAAAAAGCCTTTTTACATTCTTCCCAATTGGTATAAACCCCACCTTCGCATCCGGGGGCTTTCCAAGCATAAAATTCTTTTTTCTTCTTAGACATTTTATTTTTCCAAATGGATATTAACAGCGCATAGACCTTCTTTATTTTTCTTTTTATCTAAACGTTTTTCAGCAATAAATTTCACTTTTTGTCCTTCTTTAATATTTTCTTTTCGAGCATGGATATCTTTTACGTTAAAGTAGTAAGAATTATTATCCTGGGCCATAATAAAACCACTAAATCCCGAAGACAATATCTTTGTAATTTGACCATATAGGAATTTTTTACCTTTATTGGCCATTTCTTCCCATATAGATTCTAATTCCTTGCACAGCTCTCTTTCTTTTTGTATTGCTTCTGCCTTATCGCCGTCATCCCAACCTTCTTTAATACGAATCGCAATTACAAATTTCCTCAATAATTGGGCATCTTCTGGTTTTCCATTCCCTTCCCAAAAATCGGCCAATTTTTTGTAGAAAGCGACACGCATACTATGCGAAGGATCAAACAATGCCGCTTCCGCGCCCCTTATGAATGCCTGTTCCACCTCTCCTTTAGATATAGCTAGATCGAAGGCAAGTTCAAGAATAGTCCAATGAGGAATTTTACCTTGCAAAAGGTCATTAAGTATAGTTTCTGCTTCCTTGTTTTCACTCAAACACAATAAACTTTTAATTTTCCTTTGTTTAAACCACACATCATTTCTGCTATGAAGATGCGGTATGGCTTTAAGCGCTTCGTCACAAAAAGAAACACATTCTTGATATTTTCCAAGAGATAAAAGTATTTTTGTTTTTAACGAATACCATTTCTCCTTGTCAGAAGAAATGCTTAAAACTCTTCCTCTATTTGTGGTTTGTTTTTCTTCTGCCGACAATTTGCTTCTATCGAGAGCGTCCAAGTAAGCACTTGCCGACTCAATATCCTCTTTTGAACGATTCTTTTTGAGCAGAATCTCTACTGATTTCAAGACAGCCAAACGCTTAGGTGAAAATCGCCCTTCTGTGGCTTTTTCAACAATAAAACGGATATTCTGATGCAATTTAGCAAAATCGCCCTTGTCGGGATCAAAATCTTTAATAAATAGTGTATATATAGCCCATCCTATTTTGTCATCAATAAGTTTTGATTCGGGAAATTTAGTTTGAAATATCTTAGCAATATCCAAAAGCAGTTGATAATCCTTCAATTTTTGCAAAGCGTTAGCTGCATACAAAAAATCCCATTCCCCAAAATTTTTTAAAGCTTCCCCATTCCGACAAATTTTGATAATTTCATTATATTGTTCCGTCTCGTATAATTCTTTAATGTTCATGATTTATCCCCATACAACTAATCTCTTAACTTTTTGCCAAGAGAGAATAATAAAAACTCCTCTTTTATTTTAAGTGAAAAGGGCCTAGAGGTGCTAGACCCTTTTAAATACTAATTTATTTGCCAGGTTTGTTCTTTTGTTATGTTTCGAAATCCTTGGGACGAAACAGCAGATTGCCAAATAGGGTAATCATCACTTTTTGAACGATTGTTTTCCCACTGCAAAGGACGCAGGTTACTTATATCATCCGTTCCACCTTTTGAAACTGGCTTAATATGATCAATTTCCCAACCTTCCCCCAAATGAGAAGTTTGTCCATATTTATCACGATCTATCCAGGCGCCGGCAATATCCCGTGCAAATTGACTATTTCCTATGTGTTTTTTCCAAACAGCTTCTACAACAGTCTTACTAAAGCTTTTTGTTTCTAGCATTAACAACTCCTTATTAAAAAATCACTTAATAAGGCAAGAAATGTAGTACAATATCTTTACCAAAGAATGTGCGGCACATTTCTTGCCGTAAGGGAGCGGTTTCCAATAAACTGCTTCCTTTTTTTACAACTAGAAATGTCCCTCATTTAACTTTCTGCTTCTTCTGTCTTCCACACCTCCTTTTTTTCTTTACTTAAAATTGGTTTTAGCAATACAACCAAATCATTATTAATTAATTCTTGTTGGAAAATATCATATTTTTTTGTCTGACCTTGCCCTACGATTTTGTAATTCTGCACAAAACCCTTAATTGACATGTATAGCGCCTTTTCGTTGCCCTTTACCGTGCGAGGCTTCATCTCATACATTCCGCCTTGTTGTGCCAAAGTAAATTTGATACCAATCATCTCTGTTGTTCTGTTGTAATAAAATTCAGCAAACTTGTACTTATCTAGAGCAAGGTCTTTATACGCGGTGGAATTTATTGATATCCATCCCGAACCAGAAATTGAAACTCGAGCTTGATAATAGCGTCCTGAACGCGAGTAACTTTCAAATCCGTCTAAAATATTCATATCTTCCTCCTTTTCAACAGAAAAATACTATCATTTTTTTCACTTTCTGTCAACCTGAAAAACCTATAAACCAAAATCGCCGCTATTTCCGCTAATTGCTCCTAATTTCGCAAATCGTCACTAATCGCGCTTAATTCCGCAATTTGTGATTTATCGCGCAAACTCCATTGCATTCAACCTCACTGTTCGGCTGAAACAGAAAAAACATTTATAACTTGACTTCTCTCCCTAGAAGCGTGAATATGAGGTTAGGAGCTATTTGTTTTCCCAGCGCCATTGCCAGGGCTTTTGTGCGTTGGGGTTGGCCCATAGACCGATCTTAGCGTTGCGGGCTTGGGTTTCCAGTTGCTTCCATTGTTTGCACTCGGGAATATGGCAGTAAGAGGTGTAAAGCCAAACCATGCCGGCTTTTAACATTTCCTCGGCTACTTCTTTATCTCCCACTTTAATTCTGCTAACACTTCGGCCATATTGGTCAACATCTACTACCGTTACTACCACGTCTTTACCGGCAACCATGTCAGCTAAATATTGTCTGGAAACTTCGCCGAAATCTTGGGCTTTTTCGGGGGCGTCTACGCCATAAAAGCGTATCTTGGTTTGCTTGTTTTGAGCGTCTAAAAGGATAATGGTATCACCATCGGCTACACGGACAACTCTGCCTGTAATAATACCCTGTGGTTGGGCGTTTGCATGGGAGTTGTCATGAGCCGTTTGAACTGCTTTGTCTGTAACACGGCGTTGGGGTTGCGCAGTTTTATGGATATTGTTTGTGCTTTTACTGGAAAAAAATACAAAACCTGCAGCGATAATCATACAAATAAGAGTGGAAATTTTCTTCATAGGAGGGACCTCTTTGTTTCTTTAGTGTTTCCTAAATTATAGTAATTATATGACATAAAATTTTTGTCTTTCTTTTAAACCATTGTAGGGGAAATACCTCTCATTTATTACTTGACTTCTCTCCCTATAAGAAGCGTGAATGTGTGTGTACAAAACACTTTTTACAGGAGAGAAACTATGAGTGTACACAAAATCAAAAAAGGGCCGTACTATTACGCAGATTATTACGATTTCAATGGGGTTAGACGGCGGATCTCACTGCAAACCGAAAACAAACAGGTAGCCTTGCTAAAATATCAGGAGTTTATCCGCCGCAGAAATGCCGTCAAAGAGCGTTTTCCTATCAACATCACGTGGCAAGCGTTCAAAGATAAACTGCTCTACCATATGTCCGTGGAAAGATCTCGCAATACCGTTACTCATACTAAGTTGGCTATCCGGTACTTGGAAGAAATCAAAAAACCACGTTATTTGCAGGATATTACTCCCGAACTAGTCCAAAAGTTCAAAGAGCACCTACTCACAAAGGCGATTGGCAAAAATCACATTAACCGTCTAGTACAATGCATAAAAACCGCCATGCGTATAGGCGAAAAGTGGAAATATGTGCCGAAACAGGACTGGTCGCTTGTATCCGAATTAAAAGTGCCACGCGGACGGGTTGTTTTCCATACACCCGAAGAGATAGATAAACTCTTAAAGGCCTGTCCGACTGATACTTGGCGGCTAGTCGTGTTATTGGGAGCCGACGCCGGACTACGCAGGGGCGAAATTATGAATCTGCGTTGGCAAGATGTAGATTTTGCTAATAACCAATTGTACATTGCCCCAAATAAGACGGAATATTATCGCTTTGTTCCCATGACCGAGAGTTTAAGGAGTGCCATAGAACGGGCCAAAATCGGGGCAGAAAGTGAGTTTGTGGTGGATTTCGGGCATACGCGCAACATAGACTCTCTGACGGCTTGTTACCACAAAATAGCCAAAGCGGCAGGCATGGACAGTTTCCTGCATAAATTGCGCCATACCTTTGCTAGCCAACTTGTGCAAAATGGCGTGGAACTCTATACGGTATGCAAGTTGCTGGGCCACCGGACTATCCAAATGACCGAGATTTACGCACATTTGGCTCCTGCTCACTTACACAAAGCGGTCATGAACCTGCCTAAGCGTGGAATGGCACTAGTGGGTGTAGAAGAAAAGACGGTCTGTGAGCCCAATAAAGCATGTAAGCAAGTCGGCCTGGATTTTGGGGATTTGATAGGGAAATAAAGAAAGCCCCGCGTTTTGCGGGGCCTTTTTCTGCGTAAAAAACGGTTTAGAAGGGGTTCTTATCCGTAAACGACCCATCCGGCATTTGCCATACAGGAATCCCGTTTTTGCGGTTTTCTTCTTGGGCTTTTTGTACGGCTCGATCCGCAATACGAGTTAATTTAGCTGTCAGCTTTGTCATAAGTTCCTCTTAAAAACAGTATAAAGATTTTCGGTCAGAATTTCAATATCTCTGCCTTTTTCTTGGTCGGCTACAGGCACAACATGTCCACCACCATTATAGTACAATACCCAAAAATTAACCAAATCTTTATATTTATACCAAAAATTATGTTTGCTTCTCTCAAAACGCCGAATCACATCTTCATCCGGAACGGGATGCCCACCATTTTGAACACGCATTTGAATACGCCCGATACAATCTTCCGGCTTATCTACAAAGACATAAATAATAACCACATCATATCCTGCCTTTTGGGCCTTTTCGATCGTTTTTACATGGACCATGCCGGATAGTGTACTTTCCAATGCAAAAGACTTCCCTTCGGCTAGTAATTTATCAATACGTGCGTGAACTTCTTTTCCTGCCTGGATACGGGCCGATTGCATGTTTTCGGGGCAAAGTTCCTTAGCAATATCGTCTGCATTTACATAAACGATATTTTCTTCCGGCAATAGTTCCTTAGCAATCGTGCTTTTGCCACTACCATTGGCCCCGGCTAAAATAAACAAGGTCTTCATATATTTAATTATAGCAATTTACGAAATAAGACTACACTTCTAGGCCAACAGTATGGCATACTGTTCACATGAAAGGAATAAAATTAAATCGAATCAGATGTAAATTCTGTGGAGATGTCATTACATCCAACTTTCGGCATGACTTCAAACAGTGCAAATGTGAACGTGTCGCTATTGATGGAGGGCATGCTTATCTTGGGCGGTGCTTCGTAGAAGAGGACGATTATGAAGAACTATCAATCGTAGAAGATGTCGGTAAAGAATTACCACCTTCGCCACCCCAACGATCCACCAAATAACTGAAAATAGTATACAAATTACGACGAAAAGTGTCCACGTTTGGACACTAATTTTCTGCCTACAATTCCCAGGTTGCGCATCGAACTTCCGTCGAGCCCTGTCCAAACCATATAAAAAATGCTTAAATTTTCAGTACTTTTTGTATAAGAATTATGGACAGTATTTTGGACACCTCTCCGTCGAGAGTTCGATTCCTGTTGGGTCGCACGTCTTAAAATATACCCGTTCTCCGTCGAGAGCGGGTTTTTTTCTTATACTTTCTCGTCGGTGTTCGTAAAAGCAAAAAGCGCAAAAAAGTGTATATTCTTAGTGGACCCTGTATGGTGTACAGTAAACGCTAAAATTCTTCTTTTTCTCGTCGACAAAAATGTAAATATACACGATTTTTCTGCAAACTATATCCGCACAACCTAAATTCCCGAAAATTTTTGTCATACTATAGTTATTATTTCTCGTCGAAGAAGTATAAAAACTACTAAAAAAATTCTCGAAAACTATGAATATACTGGGCACAGTTTGGACACTATATCTGCGTGATTTTTCCGGTTACTAGGATACGATTTCTTGCGCTTTTATTGTGTCATGTGCGCTTTTTGGTCACAGTAAATAAGCAAGATTAAGCAAATAAGCTATACGGAGAATAGACAGAGTTTGGACACTAAAAAGCCCTCTGATGTATGTACTCATCAGAGGGCCTATCCTGGATTAGAAAGTTAACACAGCTCCGCATCACCCATTCCAAATTGAACTAAAGAACCTTCTTTGGCTTGGACACAAATGTACTGCATATCGGTTTTAGCTTCCATTGTGCGAACAACTGTCGGTAATACACGCACGCATGATCCTTCTGTAACCGTTACCGCTTCTGTGTCTAGGGTCATTACCCCATTTCCTTTTAAGAAAATATATACTTCTTCGTTTTGTTTGTGTTTGTGATTAAACGGAAGTTTCATCCCGGCAGGCATGAAACTAACAGAAATTTCACAACCTGTTAAGCCCAATACATCATGCAAAAACGCTTTTCCATTTTCATATTTCGTTGCTAGTTCCGATAAATTCCCTACTTCAGTCTTTTTATAATTCGCCATAAATAGCTCCTCTAAATTAAGATACTTTTATTAAAACACAAAATAGTTCTTTTTGTAAAGTAGGCACTATTTTGTAATATAGGTACTTATTAGAAACTATTGGACACAAAAAGATATAATAAAACTATGATAACACGAAAGAATATGTCCCCCTGTCCTGTGGGGCTTTTATTACAGGTAATTGGAAACAAATGGAAAGTCCTTATTATAAGGGATTTACTGACAGGCACAAAACGTTTTGGTATGCTTAAAAAGAGTGTAGGATGCTCTCAAAAAGTGCTAACGGATAATCTGAGGATGTTGGAAGAAGACCGCCTAATTACACGCAAAGTATATGCAGAAGTGCCGCCAAAAGTGGAATATGCTTTAAGCAAAACCGGGCTATCCCTTAAACCTGTACTGGATGCTATGGCCACTTGGGGCGAAAAGTATAGGAAAACCCTTACAAAATAAAACCCCTAGTAAATGTCACTAAAGTAGAAACCGAACACAGTTTGGACACTATATCCGCGTGATTTTTCCGGTTACTAGGATACGATTTCTTGCGCTTTTATTATGCCCTGTGCGCTTTTTGGGCACAGTAGTAAAAGAGAAATACCCCATAAAAACCGCCCCCTAACTAAGTAGAGGGCGAACGAAATACAAATATAACTTGTATTTATTTAACTAATTTTTTGCCACTATTCCATGCTTGGCCCACTTTCTCGCCAATTTTGTAATAACCGCCTTGGAACTGGTCAAACACAAACGCATTTAATTTGGTAGGGTCC
This sequence comes from uncultured Elusimicrobium sp., assembly GCA_902781765.1. GTDB lineage: Bacteria > Elusimicrobiota > Elusimicrobia > Elusimicrobiales > Elusimicrobiaceae > Avelusimicrobium. Next base: position 10,408 of record CACZKQ010000053.1, read on the forward strand.
ACGGTGCCGTTGCTTGTGAGGACTTTCTCGTCCGCCAAAACATTGACAATTTTACCCACCACGCGAAATCCATCCGGCTGGATTTCTGCAACTTCGCACTCCAACGTCAGCGGAAATTCTTCTACAATAGGGGCATCTACCCGTGTACTTTTGACGGCATGCAAGCCCGATTTTTTAAATTTATCTTTGACGGAATTGGCCGAAGCGATACCAAAATAGTCCGCCACTTCCAAATGATCCGTATCAGCAATACTAATTGTAAATGCTCTACGCGCCTTAATGTTTGCTACAGTTTTATGGCTTTCTTCTAAGTTAAGAGCCACTTTATCATGATCGCAAATGCCACCCCACGCCATGTTCATTACATCTACGGTGCCATCTTCGTTATAAGTGGCAATCATAAGCACCGGCATCGGGAATAAAAACGGTTTTACGCCAAGTTCTTTCTTCATATTTCCTCCATATATAGTATTGTAGCAATTATGATACGAATGCGTCCTGATTATGCCACTCAACCTACTTTTGGACACTATAATTTTGGTTAACTTTGACAACTTATGTATCCAATAGCGTATAAGTACTGGCAGAAAAGGAAAGGCTAATTAAGTTTGGCTTTGAAATTTTTATAAGCAGTGGCGGCCAAAACAAGCACCATCCCTAGCAAGATGCTGAAATATTGCCAAAAGAACGAATAATCGCCGCCTTTTAAGATGATATTACGGAAATTGGTGCAGGCATACATAAGCGGATTTAAGTAGCATAGCCACCGGAACCCTTCCGGGATGTTGGCTACCGGGAAAAATACGCCGGAGAGTAAAATAGCCGGAAGTAGTATCAGCACTCCCCCCATCATGGCTTGTTGTTGGGTGTTGGCAATGGTACTAATGAGAGTAGCCACGGATAACGCACAAGCGGCTAATGCAATACCATTAAGGAAAAATTGCCAAACCGTTCCCCGGTATGCAATACCAAATCCTAACACGCCTATACATAGCATTAGTGTTACCACTCCAATACCAATAAAGAAGTACGGCAACACTTTGCCAAGCAAAATATCTGCCGTAGAAGCCGGAGAGGATATCAGTTTTTCCATGGTTCCCATTTCTTTTTCTTTGGTAATGGCCATACTTCCTACAATCATCAAAATAATAAAACTGGTCATAACAAGAAGTGCCGGCACCATAAAAGCCGCCGTGCTCATTTGCGGGTTAAACAAAATACGTGTATCTAATGCAAGCCGAGTCTGCTCGCCCAACCGGTACCCGTGGCTGGCCGCTACACGCGCTAAAATCTGGCTAACATAAGCATTTACCTGTTGTGCACGTTGGGCATTGGTAGCATTGATAAGCAGTTGAATAGGTTTATTTTGCCGCTCTAAGGCATATTCAAATCCTTGCTCGGGGGCCACCAATACCGCTTCTGCCTTATAAGTAGTAAGTAACGTGGCGGGATCAAATACATTGGTTCCGTCTACGTGGCGTACTTGCTTAAACCAACGGGAAGCAACTGCCCGCGTTTGAACTTCCCGTGCAATCGCAGAGGGTTTACTGACAACGACCATCTCTATATTTTTTACTTCACTGGTTAGCGCAAGCCCGAACATGGTTAATTGGACTATAGGAACAAAAAAGATAGCCACGATCATTTTAGGATCACGGAAGATTTGAACAAATTCTTTGCGAATTAGCCCTCTTACAATGCGTTTGTGTATCATGGCTCCACATCCGTTTTAAAGTTTCGTACGGCCAGCGCAATCATTCCCGTCATAAACAAAAATAACGCAATAAAAGGACCGATTAAATCAATAAGGCCCGAGCCGCTTAAAAATAAGGCGCGGCTGATTTGTAAAAACCACCGTTGCGGAAATAACATGGTTACATATTGAAAGAAGGCGGGCATATTTTCAATAGGGAAAATAAATCCCGAAAACATAAAAGAAGGAAGCAACCCTATTGCGAACCCAAACTGAATGGCGGATTGTTGTTGACGCGTCATTACCGATATAAGCAGCCCCAGCGCCAGCGCTCCCATAATATAAAACAAACAGGCTGTTAAATAGAGTACAAAACTGCCGTGAAACGGGATGCGAAATACTAGTAATGCCAGCGCAAATACAAGCAGTACATCAAAGAAAGTGAGTACAAAATACGGCAGTAACTTGCCGACTACAATCTCTAGCGGACGTAACGGTGTAGAAAGTAGCAGTTCCATGGAGCCGTTTTCCCATTCCCGCGCTACGGTTAGGGCTGTTAAAATAATAGCCAAAAATCCAATGATAACGGTACTCAGTGCCGGAACAATAAACCAACGGCTGTTAAGTTCCGGGTTAAACAAATAGCGCGTGCGGATCGCTGTAGCAGGCGGCTCATGCGAAGATAACATGGATTGTTGGGTGGCTTGCACAATACCTTGCATATAGGTAGTGGCTAAGGCGGCCATCGTATTATCTGTACCGTCTATCAAAAGTTGCGCGTGGGCGACCTCTCCATTTATAAAGGCGGTATGAAATCCGGGCGGGATAATCAGTAATCCGCGCATACGGTTTTGTTGGAGTTGTAATTCTGCCTCTGACGGAGTATGCGCGGCAATGATGTCAAAATACCCGGCCGCGCTGGCTTGTGTTAAAAGTTCACGGGAGGAGTGGCTTTGATCATTATCGCGCACAGTAAGCGGGATATGATGATAATCCAGATTAATCACAAACCCGAAAAATACCACAAACACCATAGGGAGTACCAACGCTACCGATAACGTAAAAATATCACGTTTAATGTGCTTGGCCTCTTTGCTGGCAATAGCCATAATGTGTTTAACTAAGGTGTTCATTTCGCCCCCGATATGGCTTTTAAAAACACGTCATCTAACGTAGGCTCCACCGTGCGTGTGGTAAAATCAGCACGATGCTTTTGGCAATATTTTTCAAATGCCGTGTTATCTGTAACGTTTACCCGTAATTTGCTGCCAAAAACGGATACTTCCCCCAAAGATAAACCACGCATTTCTTGAGAGATAATTTGTTGATTACCTTGCGTAAAAGTAAGTTCCACGGGTTTTTGCGGAAAATAAGTTTTCTTTAAGTTATCGGGGGTATCTGTCGCCAAAATATGCCCCCGCTCCATGAGTACAATGCGGTGGCAGTACTCGGCCTCGTCCATATAATGCGTGGTTACAAATATTGTTTTACCTTGCGAAGATAAACGACGGATAAGTTCCCAAAAGGCCTGGCGCGTTTGGGGAGAAGTACCCGCCGTTGGTTCGTCTAAGAAGATAAGTTCCGGATCATGTAAAATAGAGGCTGCCAACGCAATCATCTGTTTAGTTCCGCCCGAAAGTTGCCTTACAGGCCCTTTCGGAACGTTTGTAAGCCCGATAAATGCGAATAATTCATCCCTGCGTTGGTTAATTTGGGGCTGAGATAATTCATACAAACTGCCTGCAATATCCATATTTTCTTGTACCGTCAAATCCGGATATAGCGTGAATTTTTGAGACATATACCCAATATGAGGTTTGAGCACCGAGATAGAAGCAGCCACATCTGTTCCGTTTACAAACACTTGCCCGGATGTCGGATTTAAAATACCGCACAAGGTGCGTATGGTGGTTGTTTTTCCGGCGCCGTTAGCCCCTAAAAAGCCAAAAATTTCTCCGCGGCGAACTTCAAAAGAAATATCGTTTACCGCCTTAAAATCTCCAAACGCAATGACCAGATTTTTTACTTGTATAATCGTATCATTCATGTTTCAAAAATAGTTCTGCAAAATTCGTAACGTGTAAATTTTCCATAACACTTTGCGGTTGGCCGCTGGCAAGCAATTTTCCGTCTTGTAGCACATGTACCTTGGCACAACGTTCGGCCTCATCCATATAAGACGTGCTTAAAATAACGGTCATTTCCGGGCCAGCAACGTTGTAGACAATGTCCCATAACTCTTGGCGCGAAACAGGATCTACCCCGATAGTAGGCTCATCTAGTAGCAAAAGTGCCGGATGGTTCAATAGCACGCTCATAAGACCTAATTTCTTATACATGCCGCCGGATAATTTCCCGGCTGGGCGGTCTTTAAAAGGGGCCATGCCGGTGGCAGCCAATAATTCTTCCGCCCGCTTATGAAAATCAGATTCGTCTAAATCGTATAAGTCCCGGAAAAACTCTAAATGCTCCCACACGCTTAAATCAGGGTATAGGCTGGGTTCTTGCGGAAAATATCCTATGCGGCTTATGGCTTCTTGCGCCGGGCATGCCTTGTCACGATAGGTAAAGTTAAATGTGCCTTTGTTTGGTTTTAATAATCCTTTAATTAAGCGCAGCAGCGTGGTTTTTCCGGCTCCGTTCGGGCCTACAACGCCATGCACGATACCGGCTTCAAAAACAGTGCTCACATCCGTCAAAGCCACCGTCGTATTGAGCGTTTTGGATATATGTTCTGCCCGAACTTCAATAGACATTATTTTACAAACTCCGTTTCCAACGTCATGCCGGGTTTAATGGTTAAATTTTCATCATTCTCAAAACGGGTTTTCACGCCATATACAAGCCGGGTGCGTTCTTCCCGCGTTTGTACGTTTTTGGGCGTAAATTCGGATTGGTCGTTAATCGCCAAAATGCGGCCCTTAAACGTTTTATCTGCTTCCGGCAAATAGCCGCTTACTTCTTGCCCGACAGACAAATTGGCCAGTTCATCATGCGGTACATACACCCACACATCCAGTTCTTTCAAATTGGCTACGGTAAGCATTTTTTTACCCGCGCTGATAAATTCATTCGGCTCATAGTATTTATAAAGCACTTGTCCGGTAAGGGGGCTGGTAAGCGTGCACCAACTTTGCTGCAAAGAGGCCTCATCATATTGATGCTTTTTCTGCAGCATTATTGCTTTTCTGTTATAGTAATTGGCAGGAGGATTTGGATGAAGTTTAATGGCAGAATCTATAAGAATCAGCGCTTCATCAGTTAGGATCTCATCTGTATGTAGCTCCCACGCCTTTTGGGATAGAGAATACGCAATTCCTTCATCACCATAATGGCTTTGTGTTGAAATATACTTGTCAATCGCATGTTTTAATTCATTGTAATATTTTTCTTCAGAATAAATTTTTCCAAACCAGTTATAAATTAAAGTGATTTGATGTACTACTCTTGCACAAATTATTAAATTGTCCGGACCCATTCTAATATCTTCCACCGATTTAAGAACTTCTAATGCTTTTTCATATGCTTCAACAGCTTCTTCCAGGCGGTCTTGACGATATAAAAAATCAGCTCTCTCTGCAATACGCCTCGGACCATCGATAGTCCCGCCGCCATCTTCAGTTTCATGGCATTTATTCCAATAGGTTTCTGCCGAAGCATAGT